>NZ_PGEN01000001.1:1482500-1667500 GCF_002797435.1 Sphingomonas koreensis
TCCGCACCGACGCGATGAAGCTGACCAGCGTGCCGGGCGTCTATGCCGCGGGCGATGTCGCGCGGATGCCGCACAGCGTGAGCTGGGCGGTCGCCGACGGTGTCACCGCAGGCACCGCCGCGCACCGGGCACTGGTGTTTGGCTGACGCACCCGCTCAGCCCGGCAGTGGCATCCGCCAATGCAGCACGTCGCCCCGCACGGTCAGGGTGAAGCCGTATCGCCCGAAGAAGCGCCCCGCGGCGGGATTGTCCGCCAGCGTCTCGAGCCAAAGCGCAGACAGACCCGTCGCCCAGGCCCAGTTCCGCGCTTCGTCAAGCAAGCGGCGCCCCAGGCCCTGCCCCCGGTAGCCGCGGTCGATCTCGATGCGACGCATCTCCGCCGAAGCGCCATCGGACAGGCAGGCGAGATAGCCCGCGACGCGACCGTCGGTGCGCGCAACCGCGATCATCCGCCCCGACCGGGGAACCGCAAGCGCGCTGTCGAACGGATAGGCGCCGACCGCCGGATCGAAGCTGAAATCGCACTGCGCGAGCATCGCCGGATCGATCGTCGCGATCCGTTCGATCCCGACGCCGGCGCTCAACCGAGCGCGGCCTGCTTCTCTTCGGCCAGCCGGTCGAGCTCGGCGCGCGACTTCTTCTCCGCCGCGGTCTTGAGCTGACCGCACGCGGCGTCGATGTCGCGGCCGCGCGGGGTGCGGGCGGGCGCGGAGATGCCGGCGCCGAACACGATCTCCTGAAACGCACGGATGCGCTCGGGCGTCGAGCATTCATACGGCGCGCCGGGCCAGGGATTGAACGGGATCAGGTTGACCTTGGCGGGCAGCTTGTACTGCTTGATCAGCCGAACCAGCTCGCGCGCGTCGTCGTCGCTGTCGTTCTTGTCCTTGAGCATCACATATTCGAACGTGATGCGTCGCGCGTTGTTCGCACCGGGATAATCGGCGCAGGCCTGGAGCAGTTCCTCGATGCCGAACTTGCGGTTCAGGGGCACGATCTCGTCGCGCACTTCCTTGGTCACCGCGTGCAGCGAGACCGCGAGGTTGACGCCGATCTCCTCGCCCGCGCGCTCCATCATCGGCACCACGCCGCTGGTCGAGAGCGTGATGCGGCGCTTGGAGAGCGCCAGGCCGTCGCCGTCCATCACGATCCTGAGCGCATCGCGGACATTGTCGAAATTGTAGAGCGGCTCGCCCATGCCCATCATCACGATGTTGGTGAGCATGCGCCCGTCGGGCTGGCTCGGCCATTCGCCGAGCGCGTCGCGCGCCAGCATCACCTGACCGACGATCTCGCCCGGCTCGAGATTGCGGACGAGGCGCATCGTGCCGGTGTGGCAGAAGCGGCAGTTGAGCGTACAGCCCACCTGGCTCGACACGCACAGGGTTCCGCGGTCGGCGTCGGGGATGAACACCATCTCGTAATCCTGCCCGTCGTCCGAACGGAGCAGCCATTTGCGCGTGCCGTCGGTCGAGACCTGCGCCTCGATCACCTCGGGACGCGAGATCACGAAACGCTGCGCCAGCCAGGGCTGCATCGTCTTCGAGATGTCGGTCATCAGGCTGAAGTCGGTTACGCCGCGATTGTAGATCCAGTGCCACAGCTGCTTGGCGCGCAATTTGGCCTGTTTTGGCTCGAGCTGAGAGGTCTCGAGCGCCATGCGCAGGTCCAGCTTGGACAGGCCGAGCAGGTCGATACGTCCATCGGCGCGCGGCTTCAGCGCACGCGGGACGGGCACGGGATCAATGTGCCCGGGAATGGGCATGGGGGCGGCCGAGGCTGTCTGCATCCGGCGCACATAGGAGAAAACGGGCCGAAAATCCACTCCCCACCTTGCCGCGCCCACGGCTCGCCGCGTCGAACCGCGGTTGCCGCAACCAGTTTCGCCCTGAAACCATTGGCGTGGGGAAACCCGAGTTTTGCAACTGGAGAGTCTGTTATGAAGTTTCGTCACGCTCTGATGCTGGCCGGCGCCACGCTGATCGCGACCCCTGCGCTGGCCCAGGACACTGCGGCACCCGCCGAATCGGCACCGCAGGCCTCGACCGCGGCACCATCGGCGGTCACCGATGCCGAGCTCAAGCTGTTCGCCAAGGCCGCCCTTGCAGTCGACAAGGTGAACAAGGACGCCGCCGTCCCCGCCGCCGACAAGCAGAAGAAGATGGCCGAAGCCGTAAGCGGCAGCGGTCTTCCCCCGGCGCGCTTCAACGAGATTGCGCAGGCGTCGCAGGCCGATCCGGCGCTTCAGCAGAAGGTTCAGGCGGCGATCGTCGCCGAACAGCAGGCGGGGACTACACCGACCCAGTAATCGTCCCCCCCCCCCCGGGTTGCGCGGACTGGCCTAGGGCCGCGCGCAGCCCAAGGCGGCGGCGTCGATCGCAGTGGCTGCGCCCTTGAGGGCGTAGGTATCTGCGAAGGCGCCGCCGCCTCTCGCCAGGCTTTCCACGCTCATGCTGCGGCTTGACCGCATCGCAGAGACGATCGCGGCGTCCGTGCGGGCGTCCGGCGCCCAGGCATCGTCCGGCCCGGCCATCAGCTCGAACCGCCGCTCCCCGACCGACAGCGTCACCTTGGCGCGCGGATCGCGCGTGCGGCTCAGGCGGATGTGCAGCTGGTTGCGGGCGGCCGTTCGCGGCCAGTTGGCGATGCTGGCGAACGCGCCCCGCGCATTCTGGGGCGGCTGGCTGATCGCATAGCAGCGCTGCGGCGCCGCATCGCGAAACGCGCCCCAGCTGTCGAACACGCCCAGCGATTCGCGGCCCTGCCCCTGGAGCGCGGCCAACAGGATGAGCGCGCCCGTAATCACGCTGGCGCGTAGCCGGCGCCGGTGTGGATCACGGTCTCAACGCCGCGCTCGATCGCCACCACCGATCCCTGCGGCAACCCCGCCGCGATGGGCGCGCCGAACTCGGGATGGACTTCGCCGCCCGTCATCACGCCGCGCAGAACGCGGCTGGAAATACCGTGCATGATGACCAGCCGGTCGCCCGGGTCATCGTCGGTATCCGCCAGCCATCCCGATACCCGGGCGGCGATCTGATCATAGCGTTCGCCATCCGGCGCGGGGCGCAGCAGCCCTTCCGCGGTGACGACCGGCCCCACTTCGCCGATCACATCGGAATAATAGCGCCCGCCCCACATCCCCATGCCGATTTCGGTCAGGCGCAGATCCTGCCGTGCGCCGTGCCAGTCGAGCTCGAGATGCTCGGCAATCACTGCGAGCGTCTGGAGCGCCCGCCCGGTATTCGAGGCCCAGAGAGCGAGCTTCGGCTTCACGCCCAGGGCATTGCGCAACGCGCGGCCCATCTCGTCCGCCTGGGCGAATCCGGCACGGGAAAGCGGGGTATGGAGGTGATCGCCCTGCAGCCTGCGCGCTGCGTTGAACACGGTCTCGCCATGCCGGGCGATGAAGTCGCGGCCCCGTCTCGCCATCCGCCCCAATCCTTCGCCTCTCATGCTGCGCCCGCGTAGCGCGAACCGAATCTAAGGCCCGCTGTGGCCAAAAAGCAACGGTTTTCCGCGTTTATCGGGCGTTCATGCAACGCAGCATGATTTGGCGCATTGAGCCGTCACCTGCCCAAGCGGGTGTGTATTTGTACAGGAGTATTTATGCGTAAACTGGTTCTGGCGGCTCTGGCTGCAAGCGCAATGGCGACCCCGGCGTTCGCGCAGGACACGAGCTTCACCGGCCCCCGGATCGAGGCGCTGGTCGGCTATGACACCGCCAAGGATGGCACCGGTCAGGACGCCGGCTCGAGCGATGGCGTCACCTATGGCGGCGCGATCGGCTATGATTTCCAGATCGGCGGCGCGGTGATCGGCGCCGAGGCGGAGCTGACCGGTTCGAGCGTCGACACGCGCGCCGACAGCCTGCTGGTCGCGGGCGACCGTCTGGTCACGGACATGGGCCGCGACATCTATGTCGGCGCACGCGCCGGCGTCGCGATCACCCCGACCACCCTGCTCTATGCAAAGGGCGGCTACACCAACGCCAAGGTCAACACGACCTATGAAGTCGGCAACACCAAGACCGAGATCAGCGACGATATGGAAGGCTTCCGTATCGGTGCCGGTGCCGAGTTCAAGCTGTCGAGCAACATGTATCTGAAGGGCGAGTATCGCTACTCGAACTACGGCAAGATCGACGGCTACGATATCGACATCGACCGTCATCAGGTGGTCGCTGGCGTCGGCATCCGGTTCTAAGCGACTCGCTCAAGACTCGGATCGACTCGGCATCGTCCACAGATGATGCCCAAAATGATGCGATAGGAAGGGCCGGAGCGCTTGCTCCGGCCCTTTTTCACGTTAAGGATATCTCGAACTTCCGACGGCTATCCGTGCGCCGTCTGACAGGCGACAGTTCTTGAGGCCGCCCGGCCGGGGGTTTGAATACACATGAAAGCGACGATCGAACGCGCAACGCTGTTGAGGGGCCTGAGCCACGTCCAGTCCGTGGTGGAGCGGCGCAACACGATTCCGATCCTGTCCAACGTGCTGATCGAGGCTTCGGCCGAAGGTTCGCTGCGCCTGATGGCGACCGACCTCGACCTGCAGATCGACGAGACCGTTCCGGCGGCGGTCGATCAGGCCGGCGCGATCACCGTCTCGGCGCACACGCTGTTCGACATCGCGCGCAAGCTTCCCGAGGGGTCGCAGGTCGAATTGACCGCGGCCGAGGGCAAGATCAAGATCAACGCCGGCCGCGCCAAGTTCGAGCTGGGCACGCTGCCGCGCGACGATTTCCCGGTGATCGCCGAGGGTGAACTGCCGACGGTGTTCGAGCTGTCGGCCGAGATCCTCAAGCAGATCATCGACAAGACCCGCTTCGCGATCTCGACCGAAGAGACTCGCTACTATCTCAACGGCATCTTCCTGCACGTGGCCGACGACACGCTGAAGGCCGCGGCGACCGACGGTCACCGCCTCGCCCGCGTCACCGTGGCGCGTCCCGACGGCGCCGAATCGATGCCCGACGTGATCGTGCCGCGCAAATGCGTGGCTGAGCTGCGCAAGCTGCTCGACGAGGTCGACGGTTCGGTCGGCGTATCGCTGTCGGGTTCGAAGATCCGCTTCGACCTCGGTGCGGCGATTCTTACCTCGAAGCTGATCGACGGCACCTTCCCTGACTACAGCCGCGTGATTCCCACCGGCAACGACAAGATCCTGAAGATCGATCCCAAGAGCTTCATGGAAGGCGTCGATCGCGTCTCGACCATCGCGACCGAGAAGACGCGCGCGGTGAAGATGGCGCTCGACCGCGATCGCATCACCCTCTCGGTCACCAGCCCGGACAATGGCACCGCGGCGGAAGACGTGCCTGGCGAGTACGCCGCGCAGCCGTTCGAGATCGGCTTCAACTCGCGCTACCTGATGGACATTCTAGGCCAAGTCGAGGGCGATCTGGTCGAAGTGCATCTGGCCGACGCCGCCGCGCCGACGCTGATCCGGGAGAACGACAAGTCGCCCGCGCTCTACGTGCTGATGCCGATGCGGGTCTGACTCGACCCTTGTACGCGGGGCGATAATGGCTTATTGACACGATTGTCAGTAAGGATAAGCGATCATGGCCACGCAAGCGCAGATGCAGCCGTCCTCCACGCAGGCACCTGTTTCGCAGGCGCCAACGCCTCGGCCGCCGGCTTCACAGCCGATCGACTGGGGCAAACCGCGCAAGCGCGAATGGGGCACGGCACTGCGCGCGCTGATCAAGCTGCTCGGCAACGCCGACGATACCGTCCAGGTATTCCGCATCATGCGCGCACTCAACGGCGACACGGTGCAGAAGAACTACCGCCGGCTGCTGTCGACCGCGCAGGGCGGCCGCCTCGCCTATCACCGCGTCGAACTGTCGCAGCGCTTCTCGGATCGAACCTGGATCGATTCGCTTCCCGAAGGCAGCGTCGGCGCCGCCTATCGCGCCTTTCTCGACCGCACCGGCTATTCGGCGCAAGGGCTGGCGGACGTCAGCTACGAGGACGCCGAGATCGAACGCGACGTCGAACATCCGCACGCCTGGTTCGGCCGGCGCGAGCGCGACATCCATGACATCTGGCACATCCTGACCGGCTATCAGGCCGACGAACCGCTGGGGGAGGCTTGCCTCGTCGCCTTCTCCTATTCGCAGACCGGCGGCCTCGGCTGGGCGTTCATCGCCGCGGGCGCTGCGCTGAAGAGCCTGAAGATCACCGGCAAGCGCACCTTCACCAAGGCCGTGCTCGAGGGCCGCCGTCACGGCAAGCGCGCCAAATGGCTGTCGAACGAGGATTACGAGGCGCTGATGTACGAGCCGCTCGACGCCGCGCGCCGCCGTCTCAACATCGGCGATCCCAAGCTCTACCGTCAGGCCCAGGCCGAGCTCGAGGCCGCCGGGCTGGTCGGGCTCTAAGCGACCCCGAACGGCACCACGCGGTTGAGCGCGATGTGCCCGATGCCCGATCGGCCGAGATAGGGCACGCCCATCTCGCGGCACCAGCGGACGATCATCTGCTCGATCGATTCGCCGAACGGCACGTCATTGTCGACGATGTCGGTCACTGCGCCCAGCCGCACGCCCGCAATCCCCTGAAGCTGGGTCGCATGCGCCATCTGGAACAGCATCCGGTCGATTCGGTACACCGGCTCGCCGACTTCCTCGATGTGCAGCACATGATCGGTGAGGTCGGGCAGCCAGGGCGTGCCGATCATCGCGGTCAGGATGGCGAGGTTGAACGCCGCCGCCGGCCGGCCGTCGAGCGTCGGCTCCAGCCCGCGTCGATCGCCGTCGATCAGCCAGCCGAGCACCCAGCCGGCATCCACGCCCTTGTCGTCGCGGCCCATCGCGCTCGCCATCGATCCATGCGCCTGCCGCCCGATCCGCCGGGCATAGAGCGCGCCGAGCATGAACCCCATGTCGGAATAGCCGATATAGGTCTTGTTCCGCGCCGCCGGGCCCAGCTGGGGCATCGCCATGTCGAGGATGCGGTTGGAGCCGTAGCCGCCGCGCGCGAACCAGATCGCGTCGAACGCGGGATCGTTGGCGAATTCCAGAAACGCCGCGGCGCGATATTCGTCCGGTCCGGCGAAATGCCCCTCGGTCACGAAGCATTGCGGGTGGAACACGATCTCGTGCCGCGGATAGGTCAGCGCCATGAACGCCTTCATCCGCACCGCCGATTCCTCGGTGACTGTCCGTGCCGGTGCGACGACGCCGATCCGCATTCCTTGCCCCTTGATCCGTTGGGCGGCGCCGGCCCGCTCCCCCGCCCGGCCACCCAACGCCAGTATCCTATGGGTGGCCGGGCGGGGGAGCGGGCCGGTGCCGCAACCGGTTCAGTCTTGCTGTACCGAGCACAAGCGCCGATAGCCCGCGACGATGCAACACGGCAAATCCTGTTTTTTCGTCGGGATCGGAGGCAGCGGCATGATGCCGCTCGCGATGATCCTGGCCGGGCAAGGCGCGAAGGTCGCCGGTTCGGACCGCAGCCTCGATTCGGGCCGCCTGCCCGCCAAGTTCGATGCGTTGCGCGCGCTCGGCATCGACCTGTTCCCGCAGGACGGCAGCGGCATCGTCTCGCCCGATCAGACGGTGATCGCCTCCGCCGCGGTCGAGGAGACCGTCCCCGACATGGTCCGCGCCGCCGAGCTTGGCTGCCCGCGCATGACCCGCGCCGAGCTCAACGCCGCCCTGTTCAACGCCGCCGGCACCTCGATCGGCGTGGCAGGCACCAGCGGCAAGTCGACCGTCACCGGCATGATCGCCTGGATCCTGCATTCGCTGGGCGGCGACCCGACGGTGATGAACGGCGCAGTGATGAAGAACTTCGTCCGCCCCGACGCGCCCTTCGCCAGCGCGCTGGTCGGCAGCGACGATTTCTACGTCAGCGAGGTGGACGAGAGCGACGGATCGATCGCGCTCTACAGCCCGCATGTCGCGGTGCTCAACAATGTCAGCCTCGACCACAAGAGCCTTGAGGAACTGCGCACGCTGTTCGGCGATTTCGCGGCCAAGGCGCGGACGACCGTGGTCAATGTCGGCGACGCGGAAAGCGCCGCGCTGGCGATGGCGCTCGACCGCAGCCGCACCACGACCTTCGCGGTCGAGGGCGATGCCGATCTGTCGGCACGCAATCTTGCGCTGGAGGCCTTCGCGGTCCGCTTCGAGCTGGTGACCAGGGACGCCGCCCTGCCCGTCCGCCTCGCCGTGCCGGGCCGCCACAATGTCGCCAACGCGCTCGCCGCGATCGGGGCGAGCGTCGCGGCCGGGATCGCGCTGCCCGACGCTGTGCGCGCGATCGAAGGCTTTACCGGCCTGCGCCGCCGCTTCGAGCTGGTGGGCGAGGCGAACGGCGTCGCGGTGATCGACGATTTCGGGCACAATCCCGACAAGATCGCCGCCACGCTCGACACGCTCCACGCCTTTCCCGGCCGCGTCCTCGCGCTGTTCCAGCCACACGGCTACGGCCCGCTCAAGGTGATGCGCCGCGAGCTGGTCGAGATGTTCGTGAACAAGCTCGCCCCCGGTGACCGGCTCGTCCTGCCCGACCCGGTCTATCAGGGCGGCACCGTCAGCCGCGAGGTGACGAGTGCGGACATCGTCGCCGATATCGCCGCATCGGGCCGCGACGCACGCCATATCCCCGATCGCGCCGCCGCCGCCGCGCACCTCGTCGCAGAGGCACGGCCCGGCGACCGCATCGTCATCATGGGTGCGCGCGACGACACGCTCAGCCTGGTCGCACGGGAGATGCTCGCGCATTTGGAAAGCCTGCACGTCACTTTGTAAAGCTAAGTTGACACAACCCCACGAATCGGCGTAAAGCTCACTTGTCATTTGAACAAGGGAGCTTTCCATGCGCACTGTGGCCGCAAAGCGTTATCTTCGGCGTTTCACGACCGTAACCCTAGTCTACGTCGCGCTGGTCACCGGGAATAGCGCCCTGACCCATGCCATCCATCCGTCGCCGCTGGCGGCGGGCATCATGGCGGTGCTCACCGCCTTGCCGATCGCCGGGATGCTCGTCGTGCTCGGCCTCTATCTGCGCGAAGAGACCGACGAGTTCGTTCGCGACCGCATCGTCACCTCGATGCTGATCGCCACCGGTGTGCTGCTCAGCCTCGCCAGCGTGATCGGGATGCTTCAGTTCGCGGATCTTGTCGGCACGGTGAAGGTGTTCCTGGCCTTCCCGCTCTGGTGCGGCGTCTGGGGCGTGTCGCAGATCCTGCTCAACTGGCGCGACAAGCACACGGACGGTGCCGCATGAGGAACCGGCTTCGCGTGCTGCGCGCCGAACGCGGCTGGAGTCAGCAAGACCTGGCCGAGCGGCTGGAGGTCTCGCGCCAAAGCGTCAACGCGATCGAGACCGGCCGCTACGACCCTTCGCTCCCCCTTGCCTTCCGCATCGCCGACCTGTTCGAGCTCGCCATCGAGCAGATTTTCCAGAACCCGTCCAAAGAGGGCTGATCCATGCGCCGACTCATCCTTCAAGCCGCGGCGATCGCCGCATCGATCCTCGCACCTGTCGAGTTCGCGACCGCCCAGCAGGCGCGACCCGCCACCGAAGCGCGTACCGCCCATATCTCGATCGTCGAGATGGGCAGCGGCCCGCCCGTCTATCTGATCCCGGGTCTGGCGAGCCCGCGCGCGGTGTGGGACGAGATCGCACCGGAACTGGCAAAGACGCACAAGATATTGCTCGTCCAGGTCAACGGCTTTGGCGGCGACGATCCGGGCGCCAACCTTAAGCCCGGCGTGACCGATGGCGTCATCGCGGACGTCCTGGCCGATGCGAAGGCGCGCAACGCCGGCAAGCCGGCGGTGATCGGCCACAGCTATGGCGGCCTGATCGCGATGATGATGGCGGCGCGGCATCCCGACCGGATCGGGCGGGTCATGGTGGTCGATGCACTGCCCTTCATCGGCAAGATCTTCGACCCCGCCTCGACCCCCGCCAGCATCGAACCGCGCGCCGCTCAGATGCGCACGATGATGGCAGCCTCCTACGACCGCGCCCGCGCTGCGCCCGTTGTGACGGCCGATCCCGGCGGCATCTGGTCGAACAATCCCGACGGTCGAATCCGCGTGGCCAACTGGTCGAGCAAGGCGGATGCGCGCGTCGTCGCGCAGGCGATGTACGAGGATATGGTGACCGATATCGGCCCGGAGCTCGGCAAGGTCACCGCCCGTCCCTTCACGATCCTCTATGCCGCCGGCGTCGGAGAGGCGCGCGCCAAGGCGCTGTGGGAGCCGCCCTTCGCCGGGACCCCGGCCAAGCTGGTCGCCGTGCCGGACAGCTATCACTTCATCATGCTCGACCAGCCGGCGCGTTTCGCGGCCGAAGTGAAGGCGTTCCTCGCCGAGTGAGTCGCCGGACAGCAAAAGGGCCATCCCGGCACGCCGCCGGGATGGCCCTTCTTGTATCCGGATCGCGGAGCGATCAGCCGATGGTCTGGCCGGTCTTCGCCCAATCGGCGAGGAAGCCTTCGATTCCCTTGTCGGTCAGCGGGTGCTTGACGAGCTGGCGGATCACTGCGGGCGGCGCGGTCATCACGTCCGCGCCGAGCTTCGCCGACTCCAGAATGTGGATGGGATGACGCACCGATGCGACGAGGATCTCGGTGCCGAAATCGTAATTGTCATAGATCAGGCGGATATCGCTGATCAGTTCCATGCCGTCGAAGCCGATATCGTCGTGGCGGCCGACAAAGGGCGAGACGAAGGTCGCGCCCGCCTTGGCGGCGAGCAGCGCCTGGTTTGCGGAGAAGCAGAGGGTGACATTCACCATCGTGCCGTCGTCGGTCAGCGCCTTGCAGGTCTTGAGGCCGTCGATCGTCAGCGGCACCTTGACCGCGACATTGTCGGCGATCTTCCGCACCACTTCGGCTTCGCGCATCATGCCTTCATGGTCGAGCGCGACGACCTCGGCCGAGACCGGGCCGTCGACGATCTTGCAGATCTCGGCCACCACTTCCAGGAAGTCGCGCCCCGCCCTGTGGATCAGCGAGGGGTTGGTGGTGACGCCGTCGAGCAACCCCGCCTCCGCCAGCTCGCGAATGTCGTTGGTATCGGCGGTATCGGCAAAGAACTTCATGGCAAGGCCTTCTGTGCAAATGTGTGACAGTCGTGTGACGGCGTGCTAGTCGCGCGCCCGTTCGCGCTGCCCTCTATCACCGGAAGGCGGTCAACGCATAGCCTGGATCCACTGATGTCACGCCTTCTGATTTGTGCTTTCCCGTTGTTGCTGCTGCCTGCCGCCGCGATGGCACAGGATCACGACAGCGAATTGTGGATCACGGGTTCCGCCAAGATCGCGGTGTCCGATCCCACCGACGTCGAATTCGAATCGATCAACCGCTTCAGCGACGATTCGGGCGGCCTGTACGAGATCGAGCTCGCCGGCAGCGTTGCGCATGAAATATCCAAGGGCGTCACGCTCGGTGGCGGCTATGTCCGCGTGGTCAATTATTCGCGCGGGAAGGTGACCCGGACCGAAGACCGGTTCCGCGTCCAGCTCGGCCTGTCCGGCAATGCCGGTCCGTTCAAGCTGTCGGGCCGGATGCGGCTCGAGCATCGGTCGCGTTCGGACGGCGACGATACCGGCTATCGTCTGCGCCCGCAGATCAAGGCGTCGCTTCCGCTCGGCAAGAGCGACTTCAGCCTGGTCGGCAGCCATGAAAGCCTGATCGCCCTCAACGATACCGACTGGGGCGAGAAGGCCGGCTATGACCGGATGCGCAACATGGTCGGGGTGAACTGGAAGGCCAGCAAGCTGCTGTCGATCGAGGGTGGCTATCTGAACCAGTACCGCTTTGCGCGCGGCAACAGCCGCGACACGATGGATCATGCGCTGGCGGTGACGGTCGGCCTCAGCCTCTAGTCGGCGCACGGCCCCGGCGCATCGCCTTCGCCGCGTTCGATAGCGCTTTCCAGCATCGGCAGGAATGCCGATATGGGGCGCAATGTCCCGCGCCCGCGTCATCGTCCTCAACTCCGCGCTCGGCCCGCTCGACTATCGCGTGCCGCACGGCATGGCGGTGGAGCCGGGGTCGATCGTCGTCGCCCCGCTCGGGCCGCGGCAGCTCGTCGGCGTCGTGTGGGAGGCCGAACGGCTCCCGGTCGAGGAGATCGGCGACAACCGCCTGCGCAATCTGATCGGGGTCGCCGACGCTCCCCCGGTCCCCGCACCGCTCCGCCGCCTGGTCGAATGGACCGCCGGCTATTACCTCGCGCCGCTCGCCTCGGTGCTGCGGATGGCGCTTTCCTCCACGTCGGCGCTGGAGGGCGGCCGGACCATCGTCGAGTATCGCGCGACCGGCGAAATGCCCGGGCGGATGACCGCGCAGCGCGAACAGGCGCTTGAGCGGATCGGCGACCGGCAAGGCCTGATCCGCGAGCTGGCGACCATCGCCGACGTATCCGAAGCCGTGATCCGCGGTCTCGTGAAGATCGGCGCGATCGAAGGCGTCGCGGTCGATCTCGACACCCCCTACCCGATGCCCGATCCGGCCTTCGCCCCGCCCGCACTGTCCGATGTCCAGGCCGAAGCCGCCGCGACCCTGCGCGGCGCCGTCGCTGCCGAGACCTTCCAGCCCTTCCTGCTCGACGGCGTCACCGGATCGGGCAAGACCGAGGTCTATTTCGAAGCCGTCGCCGCCGCGATCGACGCGGGCAGGCAGAGCATCGTCCTCCTCCCCGAGATCGCGCTGACCGAACCCTTCCTCAAACGCTTCCACGCGCGGTTCGGGGTCGAGCCGGTGGCGTGGCATTCGGGCCTGCGCCAGTCGCAACGCCGCCGGGCCTGGCGCGCGATCGCCAGCGGCGAGGCGCTGGTCACGGTCGGCGCGCGCTCGGCCTTGTTCCTCCCCTACCCCAATCTCGGCCTGATCGTGGTCGACGAGGCGCACGAGACCAGCTTCAAGCAGGAGGAAGGCGTCCATTATCACGCGCGCGACGTCGCGGTGATGCGCGGCCATTTCGAACGCTGCCCGGTGGTGCTCGCCAGCGCCACCCCGGCGATCGAGACGCGCCAGCAGGTCGCGCTCGGCCGCTATACCGAGGTCAAGCTTCCCGGCCGCTACGGCGCTGCGGAAATGCCCGATATCGAGGCGATCGACCTGCTCGCCGAGCAGCCCCCACGCGGCCGCTGGCTCGCCCCCCGTCTCGTCAAGGCGATCGATGAGGCGCTCGAGCGCAAGGAACAGGCATTGCTGTTCCTCAACCGCCGCGGCTACGCGCCGCTCACCCTGTGCCGCACCTGCGGCCATCGCTTCCAATGCCCCAATTGCACCGCGTGGATGGTCGAGCATCGCCTCATCGGCCGCCTCGCCTGCCACCATTGCGGCCACGCCATCCCGACCCCGCGCGCCTGCCCGGAATGCGACAGCGAGGACAGCCTGGTCGCCTGCGGCCCGGGCGTCGAGCGCATCGCGGACGAGGTCGCGGCGCTGTTCCCCGACGCCAAGACCGCCATCGTCACCTCGGACACGATCTGGTCCCCCGCCAAGGCGGCGGAGTTCGTCAACCGGATGGAGGCGGGCGACATCGACATCGTCGTCGGCACCCAGCTGGTGACCAAGGGCTATCACTTCCCCAATCTGACGCTGGTCGGAGTGGTCGACGCGGACCTTGGCCTCGAGGGGGGCGACCTGCGCGCGGCCGAGCGCAGCTTTCAGCAGATCATGCAGGTCGCCGGGCGTGCGGGGCGCGGCGAGAAGCCGGGCACCGTCCTCATCCAGACCCACAGCCCCAAGGCACCGGTGATGCGTGCCTTGGTCAGCGGCGATGCCGAGAGCTTCTATGCCGCCGAGACGCAGGCACGGCGCGAGGCCGGCGCGCCGCCCTTTGGGCGCTTCGCCGCGATCATCGTATCGAGCGAGGACAAGGACGCCGCGCTCGAAACCGCCCGCCTGATCGGCCGCGCCGCGCCTCAGGTGGAGGCGATGCAGGTGTTCGGCCCCGCTCCCGCCCCGCTCGCCATGCTGCGCGGCCGCCACCGTTTCCGCCTGCTCGTCCATGCCCGCCGCGCGCTCGACGTTCAGGATGTGATCCGCGACTGGCTCGGCGGCATCGAATGGTCCGCCAAGGTACGCGTCGTCGTCGATGTGGACCCCTATAACTTCCTCTAGCGCTGCCGAACCCCTTTGGCTTAGCGTCCGCGACTGGAAGAAGGGGGCCGGGATGATTCAGCGGATGATCGCTCTGGCGCTGGCGTTGTTCACGCCGGCCGCGGCGCAGGCGGATTGGCACGAGGCAAGCACCGACCATTTCGTGGTCTATTATGACGGAAGCGCTGAGCGGGCGGGCCGTTTCGCCGCGAATCTCGAGCGGTTCGACAAGGCATTGCGCGTAGCGCGCGGCATCCCGGCGACACCGCCGGGCGCCGCCAATCGCGTCACCGTCTATGTCGTCAGCAGCACCGACGCGGTCGAGGCGCTGTCGCGCAGTAGCAACGTGGCCGGTTTCTATATCGGCCGCGCGGGTGGCCCGCTCGCGGTCGTGCCGCGCAGGGCGGGTGACGGCGACAAGAACGACCTGTCGGCCAACGCGGTGCTGCAGCATGAATATGCCCACCATTTCATGTTCGCCAACTGGCCGGGCGCGGCCTTTCCGAGCTGGTTCATCGAGGGTTTTGCCGAGTTTCACGCAACCGCGGTGGTCGATACCGACGGCGGCGTCGTCCTGGGTGCGCCGCCGCAATATCGTGCCCATTCGATCCTGGACGGGAACTGGCTGCCGCTCGACAAGCTGCTGGTCGCTGAAACGCTGAAGCTGAAGCCCAATGAACGCAGCGGGCTCTACGGACGCGGCTGGCTGCTGACCCATTATCTGAGCTTCAGCGACAAACGCCCCAAGCAGCTCGCCGGCTATCTCAATGCGATCAATAGCGGAAAGACGTCGCTCGAGGCGGCGCTGGTGTTCGGTGACCTGAAACAGCTCGACCGTGAGCTCGAACGCTACAAGCTGTCCCGGTTCGCGATGCGCAAGGTGTCGGCCGAAGCGATCAAGCTCGGCGAGGTGAAGGTCCGCGCGCTGGGCCCGGGCGAAGCAGCAATCATGAGCGTGCGGATCCGCTCGAAAGTCGGGGTGAATGCCGAAACCGCGCCCGGCGTTTACGCTCGCGCGCTCAAGGCGGCCGCGCCCTATCCCAACGACCCTGCCGTTCAGGTCGTGCTGGCCGAAACAGCCTATGACGCACGCGATTATGCTGCGGCCGAGGCGGCCGCGGATCGCGCGATCGCCGCCGATGCCAAAGCGATCGACGCTCGTCTCTACAAGGCGATGGCCCGGATGGCGGTCGCGCGTCGAGCCAAGGATCGCACCCCGGCGACCTGGAGCGCGATCCGCAAGATCATCACTGCCGCCAACCGCCTGGATCCCGATGATCCCGAGCCATTGATCCTCTTTTACCGCAGCTATGCGATGGCCGGGCTGCCGCCGACCGAGAACGCCAAGAAGGGGCTGATATATGCCTTCCACCTTGCACCGTTCGACATGGATTTGCGCATGAACGCGGCAATGATGCAGCTGCGCGACGGCAAGCAGGCCGAAGCGCGCGAGATGCTTCGGCCGATTGCCTATAATCCGCATGGCGGCTCGCGCAGCACGGCCGCAGCCAAGATCATCGCGCGAATCGATGCCGGCAACGCCGAGGCGGCCGATATCGAAGCCGAGCCGGACGAGGACGAAGATGCCCATCCGGGCAAGGAACCGGGCAAGGATGGGGACAAAGCGGGCGGTCCGCCGGTCTGAGCTGCGTCCGTCCCGCTTGAACCGCCGCTGCTTTTAACCGAAGGCAACGGTCATGGCGTTCTATCCTGCCCTGCAGATTCGGGCTCTCGCGGCGTGGCTGCTTGCCGCGGTGCTGGCATTGCTCGCGCTGACCGTTCCGGCGCGTGCCGACGATATCTCCGCCGCCGGGCGCGGGGTGGTGCGGATCGTCACCATCGCGACCGCGGAGGGCGAAGTGGTCGGCTTCGGCCATGGCAGCGGCTTTGCGGTCGCTCCCAACCGCGTGCTCACCAACGCTCATGTCGTGGAGGCGGCCGAACGCTATCCCGGCAATGTGATGATCGGCATCGTCCCGTCGGAGGGCGACAAATCCTATCAGGGCCGGCTGATCGCGATCGATTCGGACCGCGATCTCGCGCTGGTCGAGTTCGGCGGCATCCGCCTGCCCCCGCTCACCTTCTACAACGGCCCGGTGAGCGAGGGCGATGCGATGATCGCGCTCGGCTATCCGGGCAATGTCGATCTCGCCACCGCCCGCTCGGCGATGGACTTCATCACCCCGCTCTCGCCGATCCGCTCGCAGGGCGTGTTCTCCGGCCGCCGTAATCTCCAGGGCGTCAATGTCCTGCTTCACACGGCGGGGATCGCACGCGGCAATTCCGGCGGCCCCCTGCTCGATCCGTGCGGACGCGTGCTCGGCGTCAATGCGGCGGTGACACGCAGCGAGGAAGGCGACGCCAGCTTCGGCTTCGCAGTCGGCAATGACGAGGTCGCGGCATTCCTGCGCGCCGCCGGGCAGCCGATGCCCGTGAACGGCGTCGCCTGCACCAGCATCGCCGACCGGCTGGCGCAGGACCGCAGCGAGGCGGAAAAGGCGCGCGCCGCCGACGAAGCCAAGGCGCGCGAAGATGCAGCACGCTCCGCTGCCGACCGCGAAAGCGCGCTCGACAAGGCGCTGATCGACAATTTCACGATGCGGGAGAACTTCATCGCCGGCGCCGGCCTGTTGCTGGTGCTGGGGGTGGCGAGCCTGGGCGTGGCGGGCTTCCTGCGCACGCAGGGCAAGCGGCGCGAGAGCATCTGGGCGGCGAGCGGGGGCGGCGTGCTCGTGCTGGCGGCGTTCATCCTGTTCTTCGTGCGGCCTGCCTTCGATCCCTCCGCGATCGCAAGCGCGGCCCGCGTCAGCGTCCCGCCGCCCGCCGTGCGGACCGGCGGGCTCGGCAAGATGGTCTGCACGATCGACCCCGCCCGCTCGCGCGTCACCGTATCGAGCACGCAGGACATCAACATCGACATCAACCCCGATGGCTGCGTCAACGGCCGCACCCAATATGCCGAGACCGGCCAGCAGAACTGGCAACGCATCCTCGTGCCTGATGAGGAACAGACGGTTTCGGTGCTCGAATATGCGCCCGCGACGCGCACCTATTCCACCACCCGCTACCTGCTCAACGCCAGCCAGATGGCCGATGCACGCCGGTTGCGCACCGGCGTGAAGATCAAGGCGTGCTCGGCCGATCCGGCCGGCCGCGCGGATCTCGCCGCCAAGCAGCAGGCGGTCCGCACCGCCTTGCCGCAGGTGTTCAACGAGCGGCTGGTCTACAGCTGCAAGCCGGCGGGGGAATAATGCGCTGGCGTCCGATGGCCGCGGCCGATCTCCCGGCAGTAACCGCGATCTCCGCCGAGGTACATGGGCGGTATGCCGAGCCGCTCGACGTCTATGCGGAACGGCTGCTTCTGTGTCCGGCGGGATGTTTCGTCTGCGAGGGTGACGGGGTGGCACAGGGGCTGCTGGTGACGCACCCCTGGCTCCGTTCCGCACCGCCGCCCGCGCTTGGCGCGATGCTGGATCAGCTCCCCGCCCCCGCAGACACCTGGTATCTTCACGATATCGCGCTGCTGCCCGGCACGCGCGGGCTGGGCATGGGGCAGGCGGCGGTCGCACTGGTCGACGACCTGGCACGCAAGGCCGGCGTGCAGGACATCACCCTTGTCGCCGTCAATGGCGCCGACCGTTTCTGGGCAGCGCAAGGCTTCGACTACACCGGCGCAAATGCCGGCGGCTATGGGCCGGGCACCCATGTCATGCGCCGCCCCGTCGACTGAGTCCGCGGCTGGTCCTTCTTCGCGCCGCCGCAGCACCACCAGTCCGGCGATCGCTGCAAGCCGGCGGGCCAACGCCTCAGGCGCGATCGACCCGCGCAGCGAAACAGCCGCGCCGTGCATTGTGGACATGGAGATAGGCAGTGCGCGGATCGGCGAACATCCGCGCGATCTCCGCCTCCAGCCCCGCGCCGTCGAGCACCTCGGCATCGATCATCATGTCGTCCGCATCGAACGCGCGTACCGACAGCAGGCGTATGCGCAACTGCTCCGGGACCGCGGCTTCGTAGCGCGCCGGCGCATGCGCACCTTCCGCGAGGAAGATCGCATGGCGCGAGCGATAGGGCGTATCGACCGGCAGATGCTCGTGATTGACCAGCAGCACTGCTCCGCCGGGTTCGACATCCTCCAGCGTGACGCGGCACGGATAGCCGGGCTTGGCGTCGGCGATCATCCGCACCGCCCCCTGCGTCGCCAGTTCGTCGCTGGAAAGACCATAGAGATGGACGAACGGCGCCGGATCGAGGCCGTGGATGACATAGCTCATTCCGTCACTCCTTCGCGGCGGCGCAGCACCTTCTTCCGATCGACGCCATAGGCGTATCCGCCCATGCTTCCGTCGCTGCGCTGGGCGCGGTGGCAGGGGATGACCACTGCGACATTGTTGGCGCCGCACGCCGTGCCCGCCGCGCGCACCGCGCCGGGGCTGCCCGCCGCCACCGCGAGCTGGGCATAGCTCACCGTCTCGCCCGGCGGAACCGCGCGTAGCGCTTGCCACACGGCCTCCTGGAACGCGGTGCCGCGCACGTCAAGCGGCAGATCGGCATGGCGGCCCGGCTGCTCGACCTCCGCCACCACCTGCATCGCCAACGCCGCCAGCGCCGCCCCGCCCGGCACGATTTCCGCACGGGGGAAGCGCGTGGCAAGGCTCAGGCTATCCTCGTCGAACGCGACCCGGCACAGCCCCTTGTCGGTCGCAGCGATCAGCAGCGCGCCCAGGCTGGTGTCCGCCACGATCCAGCGGATCGTCATCCCCGCGCCGCCGTTGCGCCAGGCACTCGGCGTCATGCCCAGCCGTGCATTGCTCGTCTCGTAGAAGCGGCTGGGCGCCGAATAGCCCGCCTCGTAGATTGCGGTCGTCACATTGTCCTCGGCGGTCAGCGCCTCCGCAGCGCGCCGGGCGCGCAGCGATCGGGCATAGGCCGCTGGGGTCACGCCGGTCGCGCGCTTGAACAATCGCTGGAAGTGGTGCGGCGCATAGCCGACATGGTCCGCCAGCGTGTCGAGCGTCACCGCATCCTCCGCCGCCTCCAGCAGCGCGACGGCCTTGGCCACAGCGATCCGCTCGCGCCCGATCTCGTCGGGTTTGCAGCGCAGGCAGGCGCGCAGACCCGTGGCGCGCGCACTCTCCGCATCCGGGAAGAACACCACATTCTCGCGCTTGGGGTGCCGTGCCGCACAGCTCGGCTTGCAATAGATGCCGGTGGTCAGCACGCCTGCGATCACCCGCCCGTCATAGGCGCGGTCGCGGCGCTGGAACGCTTCCCAGGCTTCATCGTCGGGGATCATCTTGCTCATGGTGCCGATATAGGCGTCCGGCACAAGCACTGCTTCCCGGCGCTTGCGTCCAAACATGATTGGCAAATCCCGTCCGGCTCTCTAGGGGGACGCTTTCCCGCAACGCAGGGGCAAGGAATGGCGGACGCACCTCTGGTCGGCATCATCATGGGCAGCACCTCCGATTGGGAGACGATGCGCCACGCCGCCGACATCCTCACCGAGCTCGGCGTCGCCAACGAGAGCAAAGTCGTCTCCGCCCACCGAACCCCCCAACGCCTCTACGACTATGCGACCGGTGCGGCCGATCGAGGGCTCAAGGTAGTGATCGCGGGCGCGGGCGGCGCGGCGCACCTGCCCGGCATGGCGGCGTCGATGACCCATCTCCCCGTGCTCGGCGTGCCGGTCGAATCCAAGGCGCTGAAGGGCATGGACAGCCTGCTGTCGATCGCCCAGATGCCCGGCGGCATCCCCGTCGGCACGCTCGCGATCGGCAAGGCCGGCGCGATCAATGCCGGCCTGCTCGCCGCCGCCATCCTCGCGACCTCCGACGCTGCCCTCGCCGACCGGCTCAAGGCATGGCGCGCGCGCCAGACCGACAGCGTCGCCACCGATCCCGAATAGCCACCCGAATAACCAAAGGCCCAATGACCGCGATTCCTCCCGGCAGCACCATCGGCATCCTCGGCAGCGGCCAGCTCGGCCGGATGCTTGCAGTCGCGGCGGCACAACTCGGCTATCGCTGCCACATCTACGCCCCCGAAAGCGGCCCGGCGTGCGACGTGGCCGGCGGGTTCACGGCAGGCTCCTACTACGAGACCGATCTGCTCGCAGCCTTTGCCAAGCGCTGCGATGTTCTGACCTACGAGTTCGAGAACGTGCCGGTCGAGCCATTGCGCGCGCTGGCCGATTTCGCGCCGCTGCGCCCCGGCACGCGCGCGCTCGAAGTCGCACAGGATCGCGCCGTCGAAAAGGCGTTCGCGCGCGACAATGGCGGTCGTACCGCGCCATTCGCACTGTGCAACAGCCGCGAGGAGCTGGACGCCGCCCTAGCCGAAACCGGCACTCCCGCGATCCTCAAGACCCTGCGCCTCGGCTATGACGGCAAGGGTCAGGCACGGATCATGCCCGGCGACGATCTCGACGCAGCTTGGGACGCCGTGAACGGCCAGCCATCGATCGCCGAGGGCTTCGTCACCTTCGCGCACGAATTCTCGATCATGCTGGTGCGCGGGATCGACGGCGCCACCGCCCATTACCCCGCCCCGCTCAACGTCCATCGCGGCGGCATCCTCGCGACCTCGACCGTTCCCGCTCCGGCATTGGTGCTCGAACAGGTCGATGCCGCAGCCGCGCTTGCCGCCCAGCTCGCGGCGGCGCTCGACTATGTCGGCGTCCTGACCTGCGAGTTCTTCGCCACCGCGGACGGCCCGGTGTTCAACGAAATGGCACCGCGCGTCCACAACAGCGGCCACTGGACGATCGAAGGCGCGGTCACCTCACAGTTCGAGAATCATATCCGCGCCATCTGCGGTCTCCCGCTCGGTTCGACCGCACTGACCGGAACCTCGGTCGAGATGCAGAACCTGATCGGCGACGAGGCCAATGACTGGCCCGCATTCCTCGCCGAGGGCGACGCCCATCTCCATCTCTACGGCAAGAACGAAGCCCGCCCCGGCCGCAAGATGGGGCACGTCACGCGGGTTCGGCGCTAGCGAGCACTCCTGCGCGGGCGCGCGACCTCTTCGCGGAGCCAGGTCAACACGGCTTCCACCTCCCGGCTCGGCGGCTGGGTGCGGGTGACCAGCTGATAATAGATGCCTTCGATCACCGGCCCGAATGGCTGGACGAGCAGGCCGGCGCGAATTTCCTCTTCCGCCAGGATCAGGCTGGCGACGATCGCCCCCTGCCCCGCGATCGCCGCCTGGATGGCGTGATCGCCATTGGTGAAGCGGGCACCCTGGTCGAGCTTCAGCTCCGTGACGCCGGCCAGCTTCGCCCAGCGGCGCCAGTCGGGCGTGACGTCGCGCAGCCAGTCGGTGTGCAACAGCGGAACGCTATTCAGGTCTTCAGGCGCGGTCAGGCCGAGCATCGGGCTGCAAAGAACGCCGAAGCGCTCGGCAAGCAGCGGCTCCGACCGCAGCCCGGCTCCGATCTCGCCGCCATAGCGCACCGCAATGTCCGCGGCTCCCGCGGCGATATCGACCGGCGTTTCGCTGGCGTTCAGCCGCAGATCGATCTCCGGATGTTGCCGGTTGAACGCCGGAACCGCGGGCAGCAGGCGGCGCGAGGTGAACTGCGTGGTGGCGCTGACGGTGACGCTTTGCCGCTTCAGTTTCAGCTCGCCGATCACCCGCGCGAACCCGTCGAACCCGTCTCGCAGCGCCGGAAACAGCCGCTGCCCCGCCTCGGTCAGCGCAACCTGCCGCGTGCGCCGGACGAACAGCGGCAACCCCAACGTCGCTTCGAGCAAGCGGATCTGATGGCTGATCGCAGTCGGGGTCACCGCGAGCTCGGACGCCGCCGCGCGGAAACTCAGATGCCGCGCCGCCGCCTCGAACGCACGAAGCGCGGCGAGTGGCGGCAATCGGCGCGGTTTGAACATAGATGAATTGGGCTCATCCATAAGTTGAGCAATTCGCATTGGTTCTTGTTCTGATCAAGCCCCAATTATGCGGGACACAGATGAACAGGATAGCATGATGCACCCGATCGAATCTCGCCCCTTTCGCCTTTTGTGGATCGATTCCAGCGCCCGGCCCGGCCGCTCCGGCCGCGATCCGCGGGGCTCCCACACGCGCCGGCTCACCGCGCGTTTCGTCGAGCGCTGGCAGGCGGCGCGTCCGCAGGACTCGGTCGTCCATCGCGATGTCGGCGCCAATCCGCCGGCACCGGTAACCGGGGAATGGGTCGCCGCCGCCTTCACCAGACCGGATCGCCGCGATCCGGCGCAGCGCGCGGTGCTCGCGCAAAGCGACGAGCTCGTCACCGAGCTCATCGCCGCCGATCTCATCGTGATCGGCGCCCCGATGTACAATTTCGGCGTTCCGGCACCGCTCAAGGCGTGGATCGACAATGTCGTCCGGGTCGGCATGACCTTCGGCTTCGATCGCGCCCGCGGTGACGTTCCCTACTGGCCGATGCTGACCGGCGGCAAGCAGCTGGTGATCCTCAGCTCGCGCGGCGACCATGGCTATGACCCGGGCGGCAGGCTCGCCGACATCAACCTGGTCGAGGCGAGCCTCACCGTCCCGCTCGGCTATATCGGGATCGATCGCCATGCGGGGGTCGCAATCGAATATGACGAGTTCGGCGACGACCGGCTGGCCGCATCGATCGCGCGCGCCGAAGCGGAAACCGACGCGCTGGCCGCACGACTGGCGGCGGAAATGCCGGCCGCCGTCTAGAGTCCCCCACATGCGAAAAGGCCCGCCTCTCTCGCGGGAAGCGGGCCTCGTCATTCTGTCGCCAACCGGCAGATCAGGCGCGAACGCCCTCCATCGGAAAGCTGCCGAATGCACCGGCGGTGACGGTGCCGGTCAGCGCGTCGCCATTCACGGTCGCTTCGATGCTCAGCGTCATCGGCATCGGCACGGTGATGTCGACGGTCCAGGTCAGCTTGTCGCCATCGACCTTGCCGCTCACCGGCGTGGTGCCGAGCGCACCCGAATAGGTGCCGGTGAAGGTGTCGCCCGCGCTCACCACCGCGAGCGTCGCCTTCTGGTCGCCCATCGGCGAGTGGGTGACGGTATCCCAGGTGCCATCGACATTCGCCATGCTCGTCTCTCCTGTCATTCGGGTCGGGTCAAAAAGGGTTCGGCCCTAGTTGGCGGCGGCCTTTGCGGCAGCGCCGACGGACTCGGGCTTCACCACCTCAACAGGCAGGCCAAGGCTGTCAAGCTGCCCGCGGACCTTCGCAGCGTCGCCGACCACCACCCAGATGAAGCGCTTGGGGTCGATTGCCCCGCGTGCCGCAGCGTCAACCTGAGCGATGGTGAGCGCACGATATTTTTTCGCAAGCCCATCCTGATAATCGTCCGGACGGCGCATGAAGTCGTTCGACTGCATCGCACCGAGCACGGCCCCCGCAGTCTCATACTGGCCCGCCATCTTGCGCACGCTGCTGATCACCGAGCGATCGAACTCGGTCTGGGTGACGCCCTTGCTGCTCAGATAGTCGCCGACTTCCTTCTGGATCTCGAGGATCGAGGGGCCCGTCTTGTCGGCCTGGACCGGCGCGGAGATGGTGAAGGGCACCGCATGCTCCATCCGCGCCACGCTGCCGCGCACGCCATAGGACCAGCTCTTGTCCTCGCGCAGGTTCATGTTGATGCGCGACAGGAAGTCGCCGCCCAGCACCTCGCTCGCCGTGCCCAGCGCGATCGGATCCGCGAACGGATCGACCGGGGTCATCTGCGCCGCCACGATCAGCGACTGGGGCGAATCCGGACGATCGATCAGCACGATCCTGGGCGCGGCCTGTGTCGCCTTGGCCGCGAAGGTCTTGGTGCCCGGCGCGCCTTCGCCCTTCCAGTCGCCGAAGCGACCCTCGAACGCAGCCTTGACCTCGGCGAGCGGACGATCCGAAACCACGAAGATCTTCGCCTTCTCCGGACGGATCCACGCCTTGTAGTAGTTGACCAGATCGTCGCGGGTCAGCTTCTTCACCGCATCCTCGTCGCCCCCGACCGCCGCCATCTTCGCATAGGGCGAATCCTTGCCGTAAAGCAGCGTCGGCATCGCCATCTGGGCGAGACCCGCGGGGTTCGACTTGATCTGCTTGATCCCGGCCAGCATCTGGCCGCGCACCCGCTCGATCTCCGCCGCCGGGAAGGCCGGATTGCGGGTGATGTCCGCCATCAGCTCCAGCGACCCGGCAAGGTTCGGGCTCGGCGTGAACAGCGAGACATAGGCCCGGTCAGCAGTGCTGCCCGTACCGATACCCGCGCCCAGCCGCTCCTGCGCCTCGGCGATCGCGATCGAGTTGCGGCTTGCAGTGCCCTCCTTGAGCAGTGCCAGCGTCATGCCCTCGGTTCCAAGGGCGGCCGGAACATCCGATGCGACGCCCGCATCGAAGCTCACCACCGCCTGGGTCACCGGTACCGCGTCACGCTGGGCATAGACCAGCTCGATCCCGTTGGAGAGCCTGGTGCGGGTCACCGCAGGGAAATCGATATCCTTCACCTCGGCCACCGCGGGCAGCGCGCCGCGCGTGCCTTTGAACGCGGCCTCGGCCGCCACCGGCTTCTTCGGTGTCGCGGCGGCCTCCGTATAGGCCTCGCGCGGTCCCGGCTCGATCGTCAGCGAATAAGCGGGACGCGACAGCCATTTGGCCGCGACGTCGCGCGCCTGGGCCGGCGTCACCGCGGCCAGATCGGCGAGCTGCTTTTTGTAGAAGCCCGGATCGTTCATGTAGAGCGCGCCCGAGGCCAGCGTCACCGCCTTGCCACCAAAGCCGCCCACCGATTCCAGCCCGCGGATGCGCGACGACGCGGTTCGTGTCTTGTAGCGCTCCAGTTCATCGTTGGTCGGACCGTTCTTGAGATAGTCGGCGATCAGCTCGTCGAGCCGCTTCTCGACCACCGCCGGATCGACGCCAGGGCGAACATCGGCGGAGATCAGCACCATCCCCGCCTGCGCCATGCTCTGGTTGAACGCGCCGACGCTGACCGCGAGCTTCTCCTGCTTGACCAGCGCATTGTCGAGCCGCGAACTGGCGAGACCGCCGAGCACGCCGGTCGCGATGTCGAGCACCGTCGAATCCTTGTCGCGCATCCCCGGGACCGCCCACATGCGATAGATTCGGGTGACGGCGACGCGATCCTTCATCACCTCTTTCTTGGCGGCGGCGAGCGTCGGCACGTCGATCTTCGGATCGGCAATGTCGGCGCCCTTGGGGATCGCGCCGAAATATTTCTCGACCAGCGGCTTGGCGGTGGCGGCGTCGATATCCCCGGCCAATACCAGCACCGCGTTGTTGGGACCATAATATTGGCGGAACCAGTTCTTGACGTCGTCGAGGCTGGCCGCGTCGAGATCGGCCATCGAGCCGATCGTCGAGTGGCGGTAAGGATGCCCCTCGGGGAACAGGCCCTCGGTCACCTTGTAACGCAGCAGGCCATAGGGCTGTGTATCGCCCTGACGCTTCTCGTTCTGGACGACGCCGCGCTGCTCGTCGAGCTTGCCCTGCGTCACCGCGCCGAGCAGATAGCCCATGCGGTCGCTCTCCAGAAACAGCGCCCGGTCGAGCGCGGCCCGCGGCACCGTTTGGAAATAGTTGGTCCGATCGACATTGGTGGTGCCGTTATAGTCGGTCGCGCCGACTTCCTTGAGCGGCTCGAAGAATTCGCCCGGCGAGTTTTCGGATCCGTTGAACATCAGATGCTCGAACAGATGCGCGAAACCCGTCTTGCCCTTGGGCTCGTGCTTCGATCCGACATTATACCAGACCGCGACGCCCACCACCGGCGCCTTGCGGTCGGTGTGGATCACCACGCGCAGGCCGTTGGCGAGCCGGAACTCCTCGTAGGGAATGTCCACGCGCTTCACGAGGTCGCCTACCGGCGCGGGCGCCTGCTGCGCATAGGCGGGCGCACCGAGGACAACCGCGATCGCGGTGAGGCTGGCAAAGGCTGGCTTCATGGAGACGAACTTTCCGGAAACTGGTTTCGATGGAAACAGCATAGCCGCACCGCCCTCGCGCGCAACGGACTTGTCAGCGATCCCGCTTTGGCTAGGCTGCCCCGATCATAGGGGAATATATGATCCGACAACTCTGCGCCGCCGCATTGCTTGCGGCAGCATCGCCGCTTGCCGCCCAGACCGCCGCCGACGAACCCGCCTTCTCACCCGATCAGATGCGCGCGCATGTCGAGTTCCTTGCCGATGATCTGCTCGAGGGGCGCGATGCCGGCACCCGCGGCTACGACATCGCGGCGCTCTACGTCGCCAGCCGCTTCGACGCGCTCGGGTTGAAGCCCGGCGGCAGCAAGGGCTGGTACCAGCCGATCGATTTCGCCCGCGCCCGGTTCAGGAAGGACGCGCCCGCGACGATCACGATCGGCGGCACCGCCTTCCAGAACGGTGTCGACGTGATGATGACTGCCCATGCGCGCGAGCCCGATCAGCTGCTCGCCGCCGATGCCGTGTTCGTCGGCTATGGCCTCGACTCCCCGACCCACGGCTTCGACGACTATTCGGGACTCGACGTGCGAGGGAAGTTCGTCGTGCTGCTCTCCGGCGTTCCCGAGGGCCGCACGTCGAGCGAAATTGCCGCGCATCTCGGCTCGGAGAAGGCGCGCATGGCCGAACGGCGCGGCGCGGTCGGGGTGATCACCATCCCCACCCGGGCCTTCCTCGCCAGTACGCCGTGGAAGCGGCTGGCGGGCTATTCCGCCTCGTCCCGCTATGTGTGGATCGGCAAGGACGGCAAGCCCTGGTCGGCGGCGCCCGAAATCCGCGCGACGGCCTATGCCCATGGCCCGGCAGCGGAGGCGCTGTTCGCGGGAGCGCGGATGAACCTCAAGCGCGTGCTCGACGCCGCCGCCCGCAAGAGCGCGATGCCGCGCGGCTTCGCGCTCAAGGCGCCGGTGCGCATCGAACGGCACAGCATGGTCGAGAAGATCTCCAGCGCGAACGTCGTCGGCATCATCCCCGGCTCCGATCCGGAACTGGCAAAGCAGGTGGTGATGATCACCGCGCACCTCGACCATGACGGCGTCGATCCCAAGCTTGAGGGCGACAAGATCTACAACGGCGCGATGGACAATGCCGCCGGCATCGCCACGATGCTGGAGGTCGCGCGCGCCTTTGCGGAGGGCAAGGACAAGCCGAAGCGCACCGTGATGTTCGCCGCGGTCACCGCGGAGGAGGACGGGTTGCTCGGCTCGCAGTATCTCGCCAAGCATCCGCTCGTGCCTGCGGGCGGCCGCGTTGCAGGCGTGGTCAATCTCGACATGCCGGTGCTCACCTACGACTTCAGCGACGTGATCGCGTTCGGCGGCGAACATTCGACGCTGGGCCCGATCGCCGAGCGCGCGGTGGCGAGAGCCGGGATCAAGGTCTCCCCCGATCCGATGCCCGAACAGGGCATCTTCACCCGATCCGACCATTACAGCTTCGTCGTCGAGGGCATTCCCTCGATCATGCTCGCCACCGGCTTTGCGGGCGAGGGACGCGAGAAGTTCATGAACTTCCTCACCAAGACCTATCACCGCCCGAATGACGATCTCGGCCAGGCGTTCAACTGGCAGGCGGGCGCTAGGTTCGCGAGGATCAACTATCTGATCGCACGCGAAATCGCCGACGGGGCCGAGGCGCCGCGCTGGTTTGCGGGCGATTTCTTCGGCAACACCTTTGCGCCCACGGCGCCAAAGGCGCCGGCTCCGGTCAGACCGAAGGCCAAATAAGCCAATCCGCCGGGCCGGGCTTGTCCCGGTCCCGGCGGTGCGGCAGCATCGTCCCTGTAGTTTTCTACGCACGAGCCTTGTGTTGCGAAAATGCAACACCATCTCGCGCCATGAAAGACGACAGGGATATGTATGAACCTCGAAAAATTCACCGATCGCGCCAAGGGCTTCCTCCAGTCGGCTCAGACCGTTGCGATCCGCCAGAATCACCAGCGGATCACGCCCGAACATATCCTCAAGGCACTGCTCGAGGATGAGCAGGGCATGGCCGCAGGCCTGATCCAGGCCGCAGGCGGCGATGCCAAGCGCGCAGCGAGCGAGATCGATGCCGCGCTATCCCGCATCCCCGCGGTCACCGGCGGCGGCGCGCAGCAGGCGCCCGGCCTCGACAATGACAGCGTCCGGCTGCTCGATGCGGCCGAGCAGATCGCAACCAAGGCCGGCGACAGCTTCGTCAGCGTGCAGCGCATGCTGCAGTCGCTGCTCCTCGCGACCACCACCAATGCCGGCCGCGCACTCGCCGCTGCCGGGGTGAAGCCCGACGCGCTCAACGCCGCGATCAACCAGCTCACCGGCGGCCGCGCCGCCGACACGGCGGGTGCAGAAGACCGCTACGACGCGCTCAAGAAATTCGCTCGCGACCTGACCCAGGCCGCAAAGGACGGCAAGCTCGATCCCGTGATCGGCCGCGACGAGGAAATCCGCCGCACCATCCAGATCCTTGCGCGCCGCACCAAGAACAATCCCGTGCTGATCGGCGACCCCGGCGTCGGCAAGACCGCGATCGCCGAAGGGCTCGCGCTGCGCATCGCCAATGGCGACGTGCCCGATACGCTCAAGGGCCGTTCGCTGATGTCGCTCGACATGGGCAGCCTGATCGCGGGCGCCAAATATCGCGGCGAATTCGAGGAGCGTCTGAAGGGCGTGCTCGACGAGGTGAAGGGCGCTGACGGCCACATCATCCTGTTCATCGACGAGATGCACACGCTGATCGGCGCGGGCAAGGGCGAGGGCGCGATGGACGCCGGCAACCTGCTCAAGCCCGCGCTCGCGCGGGGCGAACTGCACTGCATCGGCGCAACCACGCTCGACGAATATCGCAAGCATGTCGAGAAGGACCCTGCGCTGCAGCGGCGGTTCCAGCCCGTCTTCGTCGGCGAGCCGACGGTCGAGGACACGATCTCGATCCTGCGCGGCCTCAAGGAGAAGTATGAGCTGCACCATGGCGTGCGCATCACCGATGGCGCGATCGTCTCGGCGGCAACGCTCTCCAACCGCTACATCACCGATCGCTTCCTGCCCGACAAGGCGATCGACCTGATGGACGAAGCCGCCTCGCGCATCCGCATGGAGGTGGAGAGCAAGCCCGAGGAGATCGAAAACCTCGACCGCCGCATCATGCAGCTCCAGATCGAGCGCGAGGCGCTGAAGAAGGAAAGCGATCAGGCCTCAAAGGACCGGCTCGCCAACCTCGAAGCCGAACTCGCCAATCTCGAGCAGCAGTCGGCCGAGCTGACCCAGCGCTGGCAGGCCGAGAAGGACAAGATCGCGGGCGAGGCGAAGATCAAGGAGCAGCTCGAGCAGGCCAGGCTCGAACTCGACCAGGCGCAGCGCAGCGGCGACCTCGCCAAGATGGCCGAGCTCAACTACGGCACCATTCCCGCGCTGACCAAGCAGCTGGAGGAGGCCCAGGCCTCGACTGGCCCGGCCATGCTGCGCGAGGAGGTCACCGCCGACGATATCGCCGCAGTGGTCAGCCGCTGGACCGGCATCCCCGTCGACCGGATGCTCGAAGGCGAGCGCGAGAAGCTGCTCGCCATGGAGGAGACGCTCGGCAAGCGCGTGATCGGCCAGCAGGCTGCGGTGAAGGCCGTCTCCACCGCCGTCCGCCGCAGCCGCGCCGGGCTTCAGGATCCCAACCGCCCGCTCGGCTCGTTCCTGTTCCTCGGCCCCACCGGCGTCGGCAAGACCGAGCTGACCAAGGCGCTTGCCGAGTTCCTGTTCGACGATCCGCACGCCATGGTCCGCATCGACATGAGCGAGTTCATGGAGAAGCACTCGGTCGCCCGCCTGATCGGCGCGCCTCCGGGCTATGTCGGCTATGAGGAAGGCGGCGTGCTCACCGAAGCCGTGCGCCGCCGTCCGTATCAGGTCGTGCTGTTCGACGAGGTCGAGAAGGCGCATGGCGACGTCTTCAACATCCTGCTCCAGGTGCTCGACGACGGCCGCCTCACCGACGGACAGGGCCGCACGGTCGATTTCACCAACACGATCATCGTGCTGACCTCGAACCTGGGCAGCCAGTATCTGACCCAGCTCGACGAGGGGCAGGACGTCGCCTCGGTCGAACCGCAGGTGATGGAGGTCGTGCGCGCGCATTTCCGGCCCGAATTCCTCAACCGGCTCGACGAGATCGTGCTGTTCCACCGCCTCGGCCGCAACGAGATGGCGCCGATCGTCGACATCCAGGTCGCCCGGCTCGGCAAGCTGCTCGCCGATCGCAAGATCACGCTGGATCTCACGCCCGAGGCGCGCGACTGGCTCGGCCGCGTCGGCTACGACCCGGTCTATGGCGCACGCCCCCTGAAGCGCGCAGTCCAGCGCTATCTGCAGGACCCGCTCGCCGACGCGATCCTGCGCGGCGACGTCAAGGACGGCAGCACCGTCAAGGTCGGCGAAGGCGATGGCGAGCTGGTGCTGACCCCTGCGTAATGCGCGGCGGATCAGCGGGCGATATCGAACGCCACTGTCAGCCGCTCGCCGGCGCCGAACGGCACCGTCCCGTGCCACATCAGCGACGGGAACAACACTAGCCGCCCCGGCCTGGGTTCGACCTGCCGCAATGGCGGCAGATCGATGCCCAGTTCATGCGGCGCCTCACCCAGGGTCAACCAGCCTGCCGGCGCCGCGCCACGCTCGGCCTCGGGCGGCACCGCGACATAGAAGGCAGAGCTGATCCAGCCCTGGGGGTGGATATGGTTGGTATGCCGTCCCCCGCCGCTGCCCGCCAGCCGCACCGACCAGGCGCCGGCAAAGCGCAGCCGCTCCGGCCGGTGGCGGAGCAGCGGATGCCGCGGATCGGCGGGCGGCAGCTGCGCGACATGCCCCGCCACCGCGTCGAGGATCGCCGTGCGCAGCCCGCGGATTTCCGGCTCGGCGCGCGCGAACAGCGGCCCGTCGGTCTGCGTGCCGCCACGCACCGACTGGCCCAGCGGCGGCGCCTGCATCCCGTGCAGGCCGCGCAGACATGCTGCCAGCGCATCGAGATCCCCCGGCGGCAGGCCCAGATCGTAGACGCCGGTCAGCCGCGCATCGCCTTCCAGCCATTCCGCGCGCGCATCGCCGGTCAGCCGCCATGCCAGCGCGGCATAGGGCCAGATTTCGTCCGCGTCGGGCCGCTCCAGCAACGGCTCGATCCGCGCCGCCGCCGCTTGCGCCTGGCCCGTGCGCAGCAGGTGGCGGACATGGCGCACCGCGTGCGCGGCATCGGCGACGTCGCTCAGCGCCGCGAACAGCCGGTCGGCGCGCTCCGTCTGGCCCAGCTCGGAAGCGATCACCGCCTCGAACCGTTCGAACCCTATCCCCGTCGCCGCCTGTGCACGGCGCAACACGACGTCCGCCTCGCCATGGCGCGTCGCCTCGATCAGCACATTGAGCAGCGCGCTCCACAGTGCCACCTCCTGCGGCGCGCGGGCGACCGCCGCCTCAAGCGAAGCCGTCGCCTCTCCGCCGCGCATCGTCGCGATCCGCGCGAACGCGGCGTGGCCGGCGATCCAGAGCGGGTTGGTGGAGAGGATCATCCCCAGCTCCGAGACCGCAATACCGCCATTTCCCTCGGCGAACTGTGCGGCGGCGCGGCCGACCAGCAGATCGGAGTCCGCGGGTGCCAGTCGGCGTGCGCGCTCGAACAGTGCGAACGCCGGAAGACCTGCTTCTAGGCTCGCCTGCGCCAACCCGTGCGCAGCCTTCAGTTCATGGGGGGCGAGTCGGGCCGCTTCGCCGAACGCTCGCGCGGCCTGCGCACCATCGCCGATCGCCCGGTACATCAGCCCCAGCACATGCCACAACCGCGGATACCCGCGATGCTGCGCCAGTGCCGCGGTCAGCAGAGGTACTCCGTCCTCCGCACGACCGGCATCGCAAGCGTCGATCGCGGCGCTGATCGCCGTTTCGGGATTGCTCATCGCGTCTTCCTGCCAGCGTCGCGTGCGGGGCGCAAAGAAAAGGGGGCGAGCCGAAGCCCGCCCCCAAGTCTCTCGTTTCGGCCGTTCGTCTCAGAACTTGAGGCGACCGCTCACCGAGAAGGTCCGGCCGATCGTGTCGTAGATCGACGGGAAGGTGTTCGCATTGTTGAACGCGGTGCCGCCGATCGTCGCGCCTACCACGGGCGGCGCCTTGTCGAACAGGTTCTCGACGCCAAACGTCATCGAGAAATTCTCGTTCAACTCGGCCGCGATCGACAGATCGAACCAGTTATAGGCCGGTATCCGCTCATAGGCGTCGAAGATCGTCGCCGGGTTCGGACCCGCAGTCTGCGGCACGTTCAACGGCGGACGCTGTGCTTGCGGCAGAGCCGCCGGCTCAAGGCGAACGCTCGAGATGTGATTCCACATCAGCGAGACATCAAAGATGCCCTGCGAGTACGTCAGGCGCGTATTCCACTTCCACTCGGCGCGCGGGTTGGTGCAGTTGGTGCTGTAATAGCCCGTGCAGTCACGGTTGATCGAGTTCGGCGTTGCCTGGAAGTGGTAATAATCGAGCCACGTGCCGTTGAAGCTGAACCGCAGCGCACTGTCCTCGCCGAAGCTATAGCGATACGACACGCCCAAATCGATACCCGCGGTTTCGATCTTGCCGAGGTTCGAGCCCGACAGGATCACGCCGGGGGTCTCGCCCGCGCCATTGAGCGAGCCGTTGTTCGGGCTGCGACGGATGAGGTCGCAGAACGCGTTGGGCGTCTGGCTGGGGTTGAGCGTGGTCGAGTAGCAGCCGTTCAGGATGTCGCCAACCGCCGGGTTGCTGATCGCGTCCTCGATCTTGATGTTGAAATAGTCGACCGTGAGCGCGAAGCCCGGCAGGAAGTCGGGCTGAAGCACCGCGCCGACCGTGAAGGTCTTGGCCCGCTCAACGTCCAGATTCACGTTACCCGAGGTGGTCGAGTTGATCTGGCCCGAGGTCGGCGACGGGATCTGACCGATCGTTCCCGACGGCGCGCCGGTATAGACGCACAGGGCGGCCAGGGACGGGTTTGCCGCTGCCGAAGGGAGCTGGCTCGCCTGGCAAGGATCGGGATTAAGGTTGCTCAGACCCGTGACCGGCGACTGATACAGCTCCTGGATGTTGGGTGAGCGGATCGCGACCTGGTACATGCCGCGCAGCTTGTATCCCTGCACCGGCTCCCAGGTGCCGCCGGCCTTCCACGTGGTGGAGCCGCCAGTGGTGCTGTAATCGGAGTAGCGGATGCCGCCTTCGACAGTCAGATCATGGAAAAACGGGGCATCGGTTACCAGCGGGATGATGAGTTCCCCGAACACTTCCTTCGCTTCGATCCGGCCGAAGTCGGGCGGGATGCGCGCGCCGGTGCCCAGCACCTCGCTCTGGATCTGCGAGGGCTGATCGGGCTGGCTGCGGGCCGAAAGCACGCGGCGCTCAACGCCGACCGAGAACGCCGCCGCCTTTTCCGAGAACGGGCTCTTGAGCCCGAACAGATCCCCCGAGAGGTTGGCGCCGACCACGCTCTGCTTGATCACGCGGCGGATCTGCGCATCAAGGTCGATGAACGTCAGCATCGGCGTGGTGATCGAACCCAGCGGACCGAACAGGTTGATCGGCACACAGCCATTGCTCGTGTCGTAGCAGACCGGATTGCCAGCGGCATCGCGACGCGAAAGCAGCGCCTGCTGCAAGCGGCTGTAGGAGCCCCAATTCTCACGCGTCTGGTTCTGCGTGGTCTCGCCATATTGCGCGAACACGTCGTAACGCAGCGTCTCGGTGATGTTCCCGCGCAGACCGAATTGCATCTGGAACATGTTCGAATCGACCTGGTTGCCGCGTGCGCCGAACTCGACGATGCGGCGACCCGGCGATGCCGCTACCTCACGATAGTTAGGATCGTTGCGTGAGGTGGCGTTGGCCGCCGCGACGCACTGCGCCGCCGTCAGGCCGATCGCACCGCACAACTGGTTGCGGGCCGGAACCGGCAGATAGGCGTTGCTGATCGGAATCACGAACGGGTTGCTGAACGTACCGGTCGAGGCAAGCTGGATACGCGCGGAGTTGCGCGTGAACATGCCGCTGGCATAGGCCTCGATGCCTTCGGTGATCTCGTAGCGACCCTGCACGAAGGCGTTGAAGCGCTCGAGCGGCGCCTGCACGTACTGGAATTCGTTGGTGTTGTACGTGTCGGACTGCAGACCGGTGCGGAACGCGCCCAGCGCCGGATCGAACACTGCGCCGAAGTCGCCCGGTGCCAGGCCCAGCGCGGCGTTGCTGGGCGAACCCTGCAGGATCGTCGGCACCGCCGCGGTCGCGCCCTGGAAGTTACCGTTTGTGATCGAGCGCGGGAAGCGGCCGACTTCACGGTTGGTCGAGAAGACCGGCTTGCGGTCTGTGTAGCCGAACGCCAGCACCACGTTGCCGCGATCGTCGTCGAAACCGGCGCCCATCACCAGGTCGGCGCGGAACTGCATCCCGTCGCCGCGCTCGGCGATGCGATAGTTCGTCGACACGTCGATGCCGCGGAAGTCGCGCTTGGTGACGAAGTTGACCGCACCCGCGACGGCGTCGGCGCCATAGACCGTCGAAGCGCCGCCGGTGACCACGTCGACTCGCTCGACCAGCGCGATCGGAATGTTGTTGAGGTCGGTAAAGCCGTCGAGGCCGAACGGCACGATGCGACGGCCGTCGAGCAGCACCAGCGTGCGCTGCGACGTGTTGGTGCCGGCCTGGTTCAAACCGCGAAGATCGACCTGCGAGCTGCCGTCACCACCGTTGTTGACCGCCGGGCCAAGCGCCGGGCGAACCGCCGGCAGGTCACGCAGCAGGTCTTCGGCCGTGTTCGGCTGCTTGAAGGATATCTCTTCAGCGCCGACAACCGTGACCGGGCTCGAAATCTCGAGGTCGGGACGCTGGATAAGCGTGCCGGTGACGACCACTTCTTCAGCCGGCGATTCGGCAGCGGGCGTTTCCTGGGCCTGCGCCGGCGCGACGAAAATCGCACCGGTCAGCAGCAACGTCGACGTGAGCAGACGCGTGCGAGTGAATGAAACCATCAATGAGCACCCCTTGTCATGGCGGTTTTCCGCCTTCGTGGCGCTGCGCAGGAGTAACTCTGCGCAACATCCCCATTCCATAATTCGCCCCGCCGGTTGCTCACAATGGTGTTATGCGAGGGCAAGACAGTTTGCGCGACATCGTGATAAAATCGTCACACATGGAACCAACCTGATGTAATTTCTATAGTTTTCAGCGACTTTGCGTCAGCTTCCGGCTGGTTTAGTGTCGCGCCGCCCTTGCCCTTCGCTCGGAGAGATCGATGTCCGGAACGCCTGCCCTGCTGCTTGTCTTCGCCGCCGTCTCGGGCGTGTCTGCCGGCACCCAGGAGGCAACCGGCACCAACCCCGCCGACGCGTTGGCCGCCTGTCGCGGCATCGCCGATTCCGCGGCCCGCCTCTCCTGTTTCGACAGGACCGCCGAAGCCTTTGTCCGCGCCCGCGACAACAAGGAAGTCGTGGTCCTCGAACGCGCCGAGATTCAGAAGACCCGGCGTTCGCTGTTCGGGTTCAGCCTGCCGAGGATCGAGCTGTTCGGCAGCGGGGACGATGGCGAGGAAGAGCTCAAGGAACTCACCGGCAAGGTCGTTAGCGTGAGCAGGGCGGAACGCGATCGCTGGCTGGTGCGGATCGAGGACGAATCGCGCTGGCAGACGATCGAACCCGCGGTCTTCCCCCCCCGCACGGGCGACTATGCCAAAATCAAGCGCGCCGCGATGGGCAGCTACATGGCGAGCTTTGGCGGCAAGCGGTCGGTCCGCGTCAAGCGCGTGGACTGACGGCCTTCAGTCCACCGCCACCGGCATCGATCCCGCGATCAGCAGCGGGTCGATCTTCGCATTGCGCCAGCGCATCCCCCAGTGAAGATGCGGACCGGTCGCGCGGCCGGTCGCGCCCACCGCGCCGATCGTCTGGCCGCGGCGCACGACGTCCCCCGCCTTCACGTCGATGCGCGAGAGATGCAGGAATGCGCTGTTGAGCCCCATGCCGTGGTCGAGCATCAGCAGCTTGCCCTCCAGGGTGAAGGGCGCCTGGGTCGCCAGGATCACCACGCCGTCGGCGGGGGCGAGCACCGCGGTCCCCGTCGGGCGCGCGACATCGACGCCCGAATGGTACGATCCCGGCTCGCCCCTGTAGACGCGCTGTGACCCGAACAGGCCGGATATGCGGCCGGTCACCGGCCACATGAAGCGCTGGCGCCATCCCTGCGACGGCGATCGGATTTCGCGCGCGGCTTTGATCTGAGCCACTTCGCCCGGCCGCCGCCGCTCGAACTCGGCGCTCGGCTGCGAAATACGCGGAAGCGTATTGAGCCGCTCGATCCGCCAGGCGCGCGGCTGGACCGAAAGCGTGCGGCGGATCTCGCTGCCGTCCACGCGCGTGGCGACGATCGTCGCAGCGGGGCCGGCGTCGCGGTCGAATGCGATCAGGAAGCGGCCATCCGCCGCGACCGGCACCTCCTGCCCCTGAAAGACGATCCGGCTGGTCAGTGCCGGCGCGGTACCGAGCACCATGCCGCCTTGGATCATCGGCCCGTCGAAGCTGAACGCGTTGCGCGACGGTGCCGGCCGTGCCTGCCCGTTCGCTGCCGGAACCGGCGCCATGCCGCCCGCCGCTATCGCAGCGAGGACGGCCCCGGCGATGACAAGCCCCCCCGCCGCCTTCATGGCGTCATCAGGGCGCGCGTTGCGATCTCGGCGGTGGCATAGGCTTCCTGTCGCGCGACACTCCAGTAGCGCAGCGCATCCAGCGGGATCTTCTCGCCGCTCACCGCGCAGACGACATGGTCGCCGGGCACCAATACGCGAAAGCCGTTCGCCATATAATGGAGCCGCGCCGGGCGGGCGGTGTTGGACGACATCAGCATGGCGGTACTCGCTTCGGCTATGAACGGATCAGAACAGGTCGGGCTGTTCGGGCTTGTCGCCAGCATAGGATTTGGCGCCGCTGCGCTCAACCCGCGCATCGACGATACCGTCGCGGAAATGCAGCGTCACGGCCCCCGCCGCCCGCGCATCCGCCGCGCTCGCCACCACCTTGCCGCTCGCCTTCGCACCAACGCGCACATAGCCGCGCTGGAGCAGATTGTCGGGATTGACCGCGTCGAGCAGCTTGCCCGCCCCGTCCAGCCGATGGCGCAGCGTGTCGAGCTTGCGCTCCAGCACCGCCGGCCGCAGCGCGCCCGCTGCCCGGTCGAGCACCCCGCGCGCCGCCGTCACCCGCCGTTCCAGCGCGCGGTCGAGCTTCGCGCCCAGATCGTCCGCCTTCTGGCGCTGCGGCCCCAGCAGCGCGTCGCGCCGCGGCAGCACGCGCACCAGCGCCGCCAGCCGCTCGCCCGCCCGCTCGTGATAGCGACGCGCATAGCGCTCGGCGCGCAGGCCCATCGTCGCAACGGCATTGGCGAGCTCGGCGCGCACCGGCACCGCGATCTCCGCCGCCGCGGTCGGCGTCGGCGCGCGCACGTCGGCGGCATGGTCGCACAGCGTCGTGTCGGTCTCGTGCCCGACCGCCGAGATGATCGGGATCGAGCAGGCCGCGACCGCGCGCACCACGACCTCCTCGTTGAACGCCCACAGATCCTCGATCGACCCACCACCGCGAGCGACGATCACCAGATCGGGCCGCCGGACGGGGCCATCCGCCGGCATGGCGTCGAACCCGCGCACCGCCGCCGCCACTTCGGCCGCGGCGCCCTCGCCCTGCACCTTCACCGGCCACACCAGGACATGGGTCGGGAAACGATCCGCGAGCCGATGGAGAATGTCGCGGATCACCGCGCCGGTCGGCGACGTCACCACGCCGATCGTTTGCGGGGCGAACGGCAATGGCTGTTTGCGCGCCGGATCGAACAGGCCCTCCCCGGCCAGCTGGGCCTTGAGCTTCTCCAGCAACGCCATCAGCGCGCCTTCGCCCGCCAGTTCCATCCGCTCGATCACGATCTGGTATTTCGACCGGCCGGGATAGGTGGTGAGCTTGCCGGTCGCGACCACCTCGATCCCGTCCTGCGGGCGGAACGGCAGGCGATCGGCCTGGCCGCGCCACATCACCGCGTCGATCACCGCATCGGCATCCTTCAGCGCCAGATAGACATGGCCCGACGCCGCACGCTTGAACCCCGAAATCTCGCCGCGCAGGCGGACATGGCCGAACTCGCCCTCCACCATCCGCTTCAGCTTCAGCGACAATTCGCCGACCGACAGCGGAGCAGCGTTGTCCCCTTCCCGCCCCTCGGCTACGAGCCGCGGCGGAAACTGATCGTCGAAGGGGTCTGACATGAACGTCCTGTTGCTTGGGTCCGGTGGCCGCGAACATGCGCTCGCCTGGAAGCTCGCGCAATCGCCCCGGCTCGATAGCCTTCATGCGATCCCCGGCAACCCCGGAATCGCCAAATATGCGGCCTGCCACGACGTTACGCTGACCGATCATGCCGCCGTGATCGACTTCTGCGAGCGCCATGCGATCGGCTTCGTCGTGGTGGGCCCCGAGGCACCGCTGGTCGATGGCCTTTCCGACAGCCTGCGCGCCGCCGGCTATGGCGTGTTCGGCCCCAGCCAGGCCGCCGCCCAGCTCGAAGGGTCGAAGGGCTTCACCAAGGATCTGTGCGCGCGGGAGAATATCCCGACCGCCGGCTATATCCGCGTCGCCGACCTCGAAACCGCGCGCCTCGCGCTCGCCCGCGATTTCCCCCGCCCGGTGGTGATCAAGGCCGACGGCCTTGCCGCGGGCAAGGGTGTCACCGTCGCCATGACGGACGAGGAAGCCGACGCCGCCATCGCCGCGATCTTCGACAAGCCCGGCGGCGAAGCCGTGATCGAGGAGTTTCTGGAGGGCGAGGAAGCCAGCTTCTTCGTCCTGACCGACGGCACCGATTTCGTCACCTTCGGCTCGGCGCAGGATCACAAGCGCGTCGGCGACGGCGATACCGGCCCCAATACCGGCGGCATGGGCGCGTACAGCCCCGCTCCGGTGCTGACCCCCGCGCTCGAAGCCGAAGCGATCGAGACGATCATCAAGCCGACGATTGCCGGCATGGCCAAGGCCGGCACCCCCTATTCGGGCGTGCTCTATGCCGGGCTCATGCTCACCCGCAACGGCCCCAAGCTGATTGAATATAACGCCCGCTTCGGCGATCCCGAATGCCAGGTGCTGATGCTGCGGTTCGAGGGCGACCTGCTCGAGCTGATGCTCGCCACCGAAGCCGGCGAACTCGCCGGCCGCGAAGCCCCCCGTTTCGGTGCCGAGACCGCGCTCACCGTCGTCATGGCGGCAAAGGGCTATCCCGGCACGCCGCAGACGGGCGGCGCGATCGACGGCCTCGACGCGGCGGAGGAAACCGGCGCGCAGGTCTTCCAGGCCGGCACGAAGCTGGACGGCGGCCAGCTCGTCGCCGCGGGCGGCCGCGTCCTCACCGTCACAGCCACCGGCGCGACCGTCACCGAAGCGCAGGCCGCCGCCTATCGCGCGGTCGATGCGATCGACTTTCCCACCGGCTTCGCCCGTCGCGACATCGGCTGGCGCGAGGTGGCGCGCGAGCGGGGCTGACCGGGCTTTCACAAGGCTTAACCATCGGATAGGCTTGCGCTTTCCCAACCAGGGCGGACGATGGCCGACAACGCGCAATCCATTTCCCTCACCAGCGATCCGTTCGCCTGGGTGACGACCACGCACTTCGTGGTGATCGGCCTTTGCGCGCTCGGCGCGATCGCCATCCTGATCTGGGGCCGCCATCTGCGCCGCAAGCGGCAAGAGGCCGACGCCGAGCTGGAGGGGAATAACGAGATCGTGGAAGGTGAGACACGCCCGCCAGAACCCTAGGTCGGGAAGGCAGCCGGCCAGGAAAAGCTGCGACTTGTATTCAGCCCCGGCCTTAGTCCCGGATCTCGCTCAGCAGCAGCTTGTCGATCTTGTGCCCGTCCATGTCGACGATCTCGAAGCGCCAGCCCTGCTCGGAGAAGCTCTCGCCCTCCTTGGGCAAATGCTTGAGCACCGCGAGCGCGAGCCCGGCGACGGTCGCATAGTCGCGGTCCTCGGGCAGCTCGATCCCGATCCGCTCGGCCAGCGCGTCGGCGGCGAGCTGGCCGGAAACCAGCAGCGATCCGTCATCGCGCACCACGATCGAGCGGCTGTCGCCCGGGTCCGCGTCGGACACGAACTCGCCCGCGATCGCGGCGAGCAGGTCGGCCGGGGTCACGATCCCTTCGAAATGCCCGTATTCGTCATGGACGAAGCCCATCGGCACCGCTGCGCGGCGCAACGATCCCAAAGCGTCCATCGCATCGACCTGATCGGGCAGCACCGGCGCGGAATGCATCAGCGCGCGCAGGTCGAGCGGTTCGCCGCGGATCAGCGCCGTCACCACGTCGCGTGCCTGCACCACGCCGACCACCGCGTCGACCGACCCCTCGGCCACCGGCAGCCGCGTGTGCGGCGTCTGCGCGAGCAGCGTGCGGATCGCAGCTTCATCCAGATTGGCGTCGATCCATTCCACCTCGGTGCGCGGCGTCATCACCTCGCGCACCGGGCGGTCGGCAAGCCGGACCACGCCGGAGATGATCGAGCGCTCATGTTCCTCGATCACGCCCGAATGCGTCGCCTCGGCGACCAGCATGTGCAGTTCCTCGGCGGTGACGCGATTCTCCGATTCGCGGTTCATGCCGAGCAGGCGGAAAACGAGGCTGCTGCTCCGGTCGAGGATCCAGACGACGGGTGCGGTGAGTCGCGCCAGCCATTTCATCGGCGTCGCCACCAGCACCGCGATCGGCTCGGGCGAGCGCAGCGCGAACTGCTTGGGCACCAGCTCGCCGACGATCAGCGAAGCATAGGTGGTGAGCGCGATGACGATCGCGAAGCCGATCGTCTCGGCGGTCTCGTGATCGACGCCCAGCGCCTCGATCCGCGCGGCAGTGGGCATGCCCAGGCTCGCGCCCGAATAGGCGCCGGCGATGATGCCGATCAGCGTGATGCCGATCTGGACCGTCGACAGGAACTTGCCGGGATCGGCGGCAAGGTCGATCGCGGTCTGCGCGCCGCGCTTGCCCGCGCGCACCAGCGCCTCCAGCCGCGCCTTGCGCGCCGAGACGATGGCGAGCTCCGACATGGCGAAGACACCGTTCAGCGCGACCAGCGCCAGGATGATCGCAACGTCGATCCAGGGAAATGGGGGAAGCGGGTCCATTGGCCTGCGGCCTCATAGCCATATTCAGGTGGGTTTCACAATGGCGCGCGCATTGGCGGCTCGATGCGAAGGCGGAACAACGCCGCTTTCGGATGATTTTGTTGGCGTAGAACAGACTTGGAGGACCCCCATGCGTAACTGGCCCCTTATCCCCGCAATCGCCGCGCTCACGCTGACCGGCGCGTGCGTCACCGATCCGGTGACCGGCGAACAGCGGATGTCCAAGGCCGGCATCGGCGCGCTCGGCGGCGCGCTCGGCGGCTATCTGCTCGGCGACATCGTCGGCGGGCGGCGCGACCGGACCGAGAAGATCCTCGGCGCGGGCATCGGTGCGATCGGCGGCGCTGCGATCGGCAGCTATATGGACCGTCAGGAGCGCGAGATCCGCGAGCGCACCGCCGGCTCCGATGTGGAGGTGATGCGCCAGGGCGACGATCTCATCCTCTCGATGCCGTCGGGAATCACCTTCGCGACCGACAGCTCGTCGATCCAGCCGCAGTTCCGCCCGACCCTCGACAAGGTCGCCGACGTGCTCGACCGCTACAACCAGACCTATGTCGATGTGTACGGTCACACCGATTCGACCGGATCGGACGCCTACAATCAGGCCTTGTCCGAACGCCGCGCCGATTCGGTCGCCAGCTACCTTGTCTCGCGCGGCGTCGAATCGGCCCGCCTCGAAGCGCTCGGCTATGGCGAGACCCAGCCGATCGCCTCGAACGACACGGTCGAGGGCCGCGCCCAGAATCGCCGCGTCGAGATCAAGATCGTTCCCGTCCGCGACAGCGACCGGCGCTAGGTTGCGAGGGCCGCACCGGCCCGAGGTTCCGGCGATGCGATGCATCGATGGAAAGGCTGCGGAGGGCGGTGCGGTACCCGGTCTGCATCGCAGAACCGGAAAGCTCACCTGCGCGCCGCGAAGAACTCCCTGAGCAGCGCCCCCGCCTCGCCCTCACCGATCCCCGAATAGACTTCGGGCCGGTGATGGCAGGTCGGCTGGGCAAAGAAGCGCGGGCCATGCTCGACCGCGCCGCCCTTGGGGTCGCTCGCGCCGTAATAGACGCGCGCGATGCGGGCATGGCTGATCGCCCCCGCGCACATCGCGCAGGGCTCCAGCGTCACCCAAAGGTCGCAATCCTCCAGCCGCTCGCGGCCAAGCGCTTTTGCCGCCGCGCGAATCGCCAGCAGCTCGGCATGCGCGGTGGGGTCGTGCAGGGTTCGCGGAGCGTTGGCCGCGATCGCGACCACCGTCTCGCCCCGCATCACCACCGCGCCCACCGGCACCTCGCCGGCCTTCGCCGCATCACGGGCGGCATCCAGCGCGGCGCGCATCGGTTCGGGCAGCGGAAACATCGCCCCGCTATGCCCCGCGCGATCCGGCTTGGCTATGCCATGCGAATCGGGCGTTGCTCGGAACCGCCGGTGCCGTGGTGCAGCGCCGGCAGGCGCACCCTATCAAGGATTAGCGCGCCTTGGCGGCGGGCTCGGCCGGCTTCGCCTTCTCCACCTCCACCACCGGCACCTGGATCACCTTGTTCTCCATCACCACGGTCGGCACCTGGATCGTCTTGTTGGTATAGCCCATGCCGACTTCACCGACATCGGCCTTCACCGCGGGCGGCTGGCCGCCCTCCAGTTTCACGCTGGGCAGGCTGCCCGGCTGCATGTTGACGTTGAGCATGCCGAGCGAGATCATCGCCACGACCGCCACCGCGGCCAGCACCAGTATCGCCAGAATTGCACGCATGGCTCGGGTCTCCTCAAATCGAATCGTTTGCGAAATAACGCGCGATCGATCATCGAAGTTGCATCGGGGGCCGGGAACGAGGTTGACGAAAAGCCTCTGCCCCGGTACTGCGCCCCACTTTCCGGGGCTACCGGAACAGGCATAAACCTAGGATCAAGCTGATGTCGCGCATTTGCGAGCTGACCGGCAAGGGCCGGCAGGTGGGTCACAACGTTTCCCACGCCAATAACAAGACCAAGCGGACTTTTCTGCCGAATCTGCAGAACGTCACGCTGATGTCCGAAGCGCTTGAGCGCTCGATCCGTCTGCGCGTCTCGACGCACGGCCTGCGCTCGGTCGAGCACAATGGCGGCCTCGACAACTGGCTGCTCAAGACCAGCGACGAGAAGCTTTCGCTCAAGGCACGCCGCCTCAAGCGCGAAGTCGCCAAGAAGGCAATCGCCGCAGCCTGACCCTTTCGGGTTCGCTGTACCGACCGGCCCGCTCCTGCAAGGGATGCGGGCCGTTCGGCGTTATGCGGGTTCGGGTTCAGCCTGCTGCCCGATCGCCCCTCGCTCCGAACGATCTCCACGGGGAGCCGGGCCCGTGCCGCCCTCCGTCAAACGTCCAGCCTGAACTTGAGCAGCAGCGAGCGCTGCAGAAACAGCTGGTTGTCGTCCGACGCGATCCACAGGATCGTCGAATCACCCTCGCGCACCGCCGCGATCGCTTCGAAATTGTCATGCACCACGGGCGCCGCGAATCGCGCGACTTCCCGTCCGGTGACGATTCGGCCGGGCTGCACCGCATCGCGATCGATCAGCGCCAGCACTGCAGTGAACCCCTCGCGTAGCGATGCCTTGCGGTTGAGCACCGCCAGCCGCCCGTCAGGCAGTTCGACGATATCGGTGGGCAGAAACCCCTTGGGCGGGCGATAGCCGAACGCGAAGCTGCGCTGCCTCGGCTGAGTCGGGTCGCCCGCGAACCACAGCCCTGTCTTGACGTCGGTCAGTTCCACGCCGTTGCGCTTCACATCCTGATCCTCGGCCAGCACGATGAAGCCGCCGTCGCGCAACCGCACCAGCGATTCGGCGCCGCCATTCACCGGCCACCCGGCCATCGTCCGCGGTGCGACGCGTGCCTCCGCCCGTGCAAAACCCGGCGCAAAGCGCCAGATTTCGTTCGCGCGCTCGAATCCGATCCAGAGTTGCCCCGTCGCGGGATCGTGCGTCAGCGATTCGCTGTCGCGATCTTCCTTCCGCCAACCTGTCCCCGGTCCATCGGGCAGGTTGGCGAAACGCGGTTCGCGCACCTGCCAGTCGGCGCCCATGCGGAAGCTGAGGATGTTGCCGCCATCGCTCAGCAGGGTGAAGCGATCGCCCTCGACCATCATGGCGGAGAAGCCGCCGAACGCGGGCGCGGGTCCGGTAAGATAGACCCCGCCCAGAAAGGTCAGCCCCCCCAGCTTCACCCGCCCGGGGGCAAGCGGATCGATCACCGCGCGGTGCGCCGCCATTTCCGCCGTAGGCGGAAACAGCGCCAGCCGCGGTTCCCCCGACCAGCTCGGCACGAACAGCAGGATCAGCAGGACAGAAAGCAGGATACGCATCGCGCCCTAATAGCGGCCCGATTTGCGCCGCAAAGCTGAACCTCAGATAACGGCCGCGTTCAGACAGCGCTCAATCCCGTTCATCTAGAGGCACTTCCAACGGGTCGCGTCGCATGCGGCGCCCCCGCCGAACAGCCGGTGCGCGTTGATGGCACCCTGCCCGTGTTTCCCCGCGTTGCGTATCGGGGACGGGCGCTTCCCCCCTCGGGTTCTTTCCCGCACCGGCCATTTCCCTTCGAACCCGCACGCCTGCTGCCATGCAGCGCCGTTCGCTGAACGGGAGATAACCGGCACATTCAGACAAGGCTCAACCCGGTTGTGCGAATCCCATGTTCAACGATGGCGGCACAGGGCCGCATCGCACGAAACGGCAGAACAAGGAGAAGACCATGTTCAAGAAGCTTTCCCTGATCGGCGCCGCGCTGGCGATGACCGGTACCGCGCTGATCCCCGCCGCACCTGCCGCCGCGCAGGGCCGCTATGAGTATCGCGACCGCGACTATCGCGGATATGATCGCGACCGCGGCTATCGCGACTATCGCCGCTATGACCGTGGCGACCGCCGCTACTACAACAACCGCTACCGCGCGCGCGAGAAGTGCAACGATGGCGACGGCGGCACGATCGTCGGCGCGATCGCCGGCGGCCTCGCAGGCAACGCCATCGCCGGCCGCGGCGATCGTACGCTCGGCACGATCCTCGGGGGTGCCGTCGGCGCCATCGCCGGCCGCGAAATCGACCGGTCGGACCGTCCGGGCTATTGCCGCCGCTAACTCCTTGGCGGGCTGAAACAGAAAGGCCGGCTCTCGCCCGAGAGCCGGCCTTACTTGCAACCGACACCAAGTGTATCACTTAAGCAACACTCTGCCGCCAATCCCTCATTTCGAACGGCTTAGCGCTTGTTTCCGCCACATTCGCCACCCAGATGCGCGCCTCCCGAGGCGCGGAGAACACGCGCCCGGGACTGTAAAAAGGAATTGAGAATACCATGAAGAAGATTGCTCTGGCGCTTGCCGCCCTGACCGCCGCCGCAACCCCGGCTTTCGCTCAGGACGAGGCAGCCCCCTTCAACGGCGCGCATGTTTCGGCCGTTGTCGGTTACGACAAGCTCGATCTCAACACCTCGGGCGTGGATAACCCCGATGGCGTCACCTATGGCGTGAACCTCGGCTACGACCTGCAGCGCGGCAACGTGCTGTTCGGCATCGAGGGCGAAGTCACCGAATCCTCGGCCGAACTCAAGGTCGGCAACACCGTCGTCGCTTCGGCGAGCCGCGACCTCTACGCCGGTGGCCGTCTCGGCTATGTGCTCGGCAACACCGCGGTCTACGGCAAGGTCGGCTACACCAACGCCCGCATCGAGAGCACCGTTGGCAACGAGAATGGCGACGGCATCCGTCTCGGCGCCGGCGTCGAGCACAAGTTCGGCCAGAACTTCTTCGGCAAGGTCGAGTATCGCTATTCGAACTACGAAGCCGATGTCACGCGCCACCAGGCCGTCGCCGGCCTCGGCGTGCGCTTCTAAGGTGCTGGTGCCGCGCTCGGACAGCACCACGCGGCACGAGACAGAAGAGGCCGGCTTCCTCGCGGAAGCCGGCCTTTTTTAGGTCTGGGTGCCGGCGGCCGCGATTCCCTTGGATCCTCAGCACGGCACAGCCCGCGCTGACGCCGTCAGTACATATGCTGCCCGCCGTTGATGCTCAGCGTCGATCCGGTGACGAACCCGCCCTCTTCCGAACACAGGAACGCCACGCCGCGCGCGATCTCGTTCGCCTGGCCCAGCCGCCCGACCGGGATCTTGGCGACGATCTTCTCGAGCACTTCCGCCGGCACTGCCGCGACCATGTCGGTGTCGATATACCCCGGCGCGATCGCGTTCACCGTCACCCCCGCACGCGCGCCTTCCTGCGCCAGCGCCTTGGTGAAGCCGTGGATGCCGCTTTTCGCCGCGGCATAGTTGACCTGGCCGTACTGCCCGGCCTGGCCGTTGATCGATCCGATGTTGACGATCCGTCCCCATTTGCGCTCGCGCATGCCGGGGAAGGTCGCCTTGGCCATGTTGAAGCAACCGCCCAGGTTGGTGTCCATGACCTCCTTCCACATCTGGTAGGTCATTTTCAGGATCGTGCCGTCGCGGGTGATGCCGGCATTGTTGACCACGACATCGACCGGCCCCAGCGCCGCCTCGACATCCGCCACGCCCTGCTGGCACGCGTCATAGTCGGCGACGTCCCATTTGAACGCCTTGATCCCCGTCCGCTCGGTGAACTCCGCGGCGCGCTGGTCGTTGCCGGCATAGTTGGCCGCGACCGTCATCCCCATGTCCTTGAGCGCTACGCTGATCGCCTCGCCGATCCCGCGCGTGCCGCCGGTTACGATCGCTACCCGTGCCATGAACCTCTCCTAGATTGGTTGAACCAGAGGCTAGGCAAGCGCCGCCCAGCCCGCAAGCTCCCTTGCGATAATGTTGCGCAACATGAGTATGCCGGGCTCACTATCGTTCAGGCATGACAGATAGGCGAAGCGCTCGCCCCCCGCCGCCTCGAAACTCTCGCGCCCGCGGATCGCCAATTCCTCCAGCGTCTCGAGGCAGTCGGCGGAAAAGCCCGGCGCGACCACCGCGACCTTCTTCACGCCCTTGCCCGGCAGACCGGCCAGCACCGTATCGGTTGCCGGCTCCAGCCACTTCGCCCGCCCGAAGCGCGACTGGAACGCGATCGTCAGCTTCTTCCCCAGCGCCTCGCCCAGCAGCCGCGCAGTCTTCATGCAATGGCAGTGATAGGGATCGCCGAGCTCGAGCGTCCGCTGCGGCATCCCGTGAAAGCTCGCGACGATCGCCTCGGGCTCGAAGTCGAGCGCGGCGAGCTGCGCCTCGACCGATTGCTTGAGCGCAGCAATATAGGCCGGGTCGTCATGATAGGGCGGCAGCGTCCGCACCGCCGGCTGCCAGCGCATCGTCGCCAGCGCAGCCGCCGCCGCGTCGTTGGCGGTCGCGGTCGTCGCTGCGCAATATTGCGGGTAGAGCGGCGCGATCAGGATGCGCTCGCAGCCCGCATGCTTCATCGCCCTGAGCTTGTCGCCGATCGCCGGATTGCCGTAGCGCATCGCCCAGTCGACCGTCACATCCGGCCACGCCGCCTGCAACGCCTTTGCCTGCCGCGCGGTGATCGCGGCGAGCGGCGACCCCTCATCGGTCCAGACCTGCTGATAGGCGTGCGCCGACTTCTTCGGCCGCGTGCGCAGGATGATGCCGCGCAGGATCGGCTGCCAGACGATCTGCGGAATCTCGACCACGCGGGGATCGGACAGAAACTCGGCCAGATATCGCCGCACCGCCGAGGGGGTCGGTGCATCGGGAGTGCCGAGATTGACCAGCAGAACCCCCACGCGCGGCGCAGGGACGGAAGGATGTTCAGACGGAATCATTCGCCACCCGGAATCAGCGGAAGCTGACGTAGCCGCACGCCGGTCGCGGCATAGAGCGCGTTGGCGATCGCCGGCGCGACCGGCGGCACCGCCAGCTCGCTCGCTCCGCCAGGATCGGCATCGCTCGCGATCAGCTCGACCATGATCTGCGGGCAATCGGCCAGCCGCGGCAGTTCCAGGTCGCGGAAGCTGCGTGCCTCGGGCCGGTTGGCCGTGATCCCGGTCGTCGCGCCCAGCGCTGCGGCCATGCCGAAGATCAGCCCGCCCTCGATCTGCTGCTCGACCACGCTCGGATTGACCACCCGCCCGCAATCGACCGCGGCGATCAGCCGGTCGACCTGCACGCGCTGGTCGCCGCCGACCGATGCCTCGGCCATCACCGCGATATAGCTGCCGCCAAACGCATGGCACGCCAGCCCCTGCCCGCTGCCCGGCAGCCCGCCCTGCCACCCGCCCAGCGAGGTGACGGTGGACAGGCACCGCGCCAGCCGCGGCTCGCCGCCCAGCATCGCGATGCGGAAGCTGAACGCCTCGATATCCGCGACATGCGCGAGCTCGTCGATGAAACTCTCGGTGAAGAAGGCGGTGTAGCTATGCGCGCCCGATCGCCAGTATCCGGTCGGCACGACGATCTCCACCGGGTGGTGATCGATCGCCAGCGCCGGGATTCGATAGGGCGGGCGCGCGCCTGCGACTGCCGCGGCATCGCCGATCCCGCCCGTCGCCAGCGCGGCGCCGGTCGCGCCGCCTCCGCCGGTCAGTCGCCGCGCCAGCTCGTGCCCGGTCCTCGGCGCCGCGATCTTGGCGAGCCAGCCGGAGATGCTTCCGTTCGCTCCCAGCCGCGCGGTCATGCGTCCCACCGCGGGCGGACGGAAGCGGTCCTGCACGCACGTCTCGCCGCGCGACCACATGAGCTGCACCGGCTTCTTGACCTCGCGCGCGATCAGCGCTGCCTGCGCCGCCGCCTGATGCTCCAGATTCTGCCCGAACGATCCGCCTGCCAGCATGGGATGGATCACCACGTCGCTCGCGCTGACCCCCAGCACGTTCGCCACCGCATCGCGCGCGAAGCCGGGAGCCTGGGTCGGTAGCCACAGCCGCACGCGGCCCTCCTCCCAGACCGCGGTCGCGCAGATCGGCTCGATCGCGGCGTGCAGCGCCAGCCCGACGCGATACTCCGCCGCAACCACCCGCGCGTCCTTGAACACCGGTGCCAGATCGCCGGCGGACGCCATCCGCTCGCCATCGCTTTCCAGCGCCGCATCGAGCGCGGCCTGAATCGTCTCGCTCTCGACCTTTGCGGCAACCTCGAAGCGCGGGCTGATCGCGTCGAGCGCCTGGCTCGCCGCCCACCAGTTGTTGGCGACCGTCGCCACCCACAGCTCGTTCTTCACGATGTGCAGCATGCCCGGCACCTTCGCTGCGGCAGCCTCGTCGATCGCGGCGAGCTTCACCGTCCCGATCGGCCCCTGGCGCAGCGCCGCGAAGACCATGCCGGGCAGACGGATATCCGCGGCGAAGTTCGCGCTGCCATCGACCTTGCCCGGGCCATCCAGACGCGGCGCGGGCGTGCCCGTCAGACGCCCGGTCTCCCCCTCGCGGAACGGCAGATCGTCCGGCAGTTTCTCGCCCGCCGCCTCCGCCGCCAGCTCGCCGAACCGCAGGCGCTTCTGGTCATGCACGACATGTCCGTTGGCGGTGTCGCATTCCTGCCAGTCGACGCCCCAGCGCCGCGCCGCCGCCTTGCACAACAGCGCGCGCGCGCCGGCGCCCGCCGAACGCAGCGGCGTTTCGAAGCTGCGCATCGATGTCGATCCGCCGGTCAGCATCGCCAGATTGCGTTCGGCCCAGATCCGCTTCAGCCGCTCGGGGAATACGCCCGGGAACAAGGCGTCGAGCGCCAGCGAATTGGCATAGATCGGATTGAGCGGCGCCTGCTCCACCCCGACCATCCGCCAGTCTGCACCCAGTTGGTCGGCCAGCAGCTGCGGCAAGGTGGTGAACACGCCCTGCCCATATTCGCATTGCGGGATCGCGACCGTGACCTGCCCGTTCTCCGCGATCTTGAGCCAGGCGCCGAACGCGGTTTCCTTGTCGCGGACCGACAGGTTCGGAACATAGGCACGCGGCCACACGGCCCAGGCAAGTACCAGCCCGATCCCAGCACCGCCGCCGATCAGCAGCGTGCGCCGATCAATGCCCTTGCCCGTTCGCTCCATCCCAGCCGCTCTACCCGCGCTTCCGGGGATCGGCAATCGGCACCCCGGCTTCGCTCGAGCCGCTCTCCCAAACCGTTCCCCGGCACAAGGCCGGGGTAACGAAGAAGTACGGACGCACCACCCCCACATCGCGCCTTGCAGGTCCGCACGGCTGAAACTGGACCCGTCCTCTTGGGTTTGCCGTGATATACGGATAGGACAGCCGCGAACCCTTCGGGAGCCACGCACTTGATCCTGTCCACTGCCGCCGCCGCCGCCGCAGGCCCCGTCTTCGACACGGCGAATCATATCCACTTCAGCCAGCTCGGTCTCGACCCGGTCCTGCTCAAGATCGGCTTCTTCGAGCTCAAATGGTATTCGATCGCCTATATCGCCGGCATCCTGATCGGCTGGTGGTATCTGCTCAAGCTGATCGCCCAGCCGGGCGCACCGATGGCGCGGCGCCATGCCGACGACATGGTGTTCTACGCGACGCTCGGCATCATCCTCGGCGGCCGGCTCGGCTATGCGATGTTCTACCAGACCGAATTGCTGCTCGATCCGCTCAAGCTCATCCGGCTGTGGGACGGCGGCATGTCCTTCCATGGCGGCGTGATCGGCGTGACGGTCGCGATCCTGTGGCTGTGCCGCAAGGAAAAGCTCAACTGGCTGCGCGTCCATGACTATGTCGCCTGCTGCGTCCCCTTCGGCCTGTTCTTCGGCCGTCTCGCCAACTTCGTGAACGCCGAACTGTGGGGCCGCCCCACCGATATGCCCTGGGGTATCGTGTTCGAGCGGACCGGCGGCCTCGTCCCGCGCCACCCCAGCCAGCTCTACGAAGCGGGCCTCGAAGGCCTGCTGCTCGGCCTGGTCCTGTGGTTCATGTTCTGGAAGACCGACGCGCGCTATCAGCCCGGCAAGCTCGTCGGCACCTTCCTGCTCGGCTACGGCCTGTCGCGCTATTTCGTGGAGTTCTTCCGCGAATATGATCGCCAGTTCGCCGATACGATCTTCGCGACGCCGGGGCTGCACATGGGCCAGCTGCTGACCATCCCGATGATCCTCGGCGGCCTCTATCTGATCGCCACCGCCAAGAAGCGGCGTGAGCGGGTCGAGCCGTTCGCGGGCGGCCCCAGCATCGCCTGATGTCCGACGCGCAGACCGAAGACGGCCCGCTCCCCGAACGGATCGCCCGCGCCATCACCATGGCCGGGCCGATCCCGCTCTCGCAGTTCATGGGTGCGGCGAACACGCATTATTACGCCACCCGCGATCCGCTCGGCGCGCGCGGCGACTTCACCACCGCGCCCGAGATCAGCCAGATGTTCGGCGAGCTGGTCGGCCTTGCGCTCGCCGATCTCTGGGACCGCGCCGGGCGCCCCGCGGCGCATTATGTCGAGCTTGGCCCGGGCCGTGGCACGCTCGCCGCCGACGCGCTGCGCGCCATGGGCAGCGCGGGCCTCAGGCCGCCAGTCCATTTCGTCGAGAACAGCCCGGCGCTGCGCGCGGAACAGGCCAAACAGGTTCCCGGCGCCGAATGGACGATGAGCATCGTCGGCCTGCCCGACGACGCCCCCCTGCTCGTGGTCGCCAACGAGTTCTTCGACGCGCTTCCGATCCGCCAGCTCGTCAAGACGGTCGATGGCTGGCGCGAACGGCTGGTCGCCTGTCAGGACACGTTGTTCCTCCCCGTGGTGGGCAACACCATCTTCGATCCGATCATCCCGCAACAGTTCCGCGACGCGCCCGACGGCTCGATCCTCGAAACCTCGCCGCCCAGCGTCGCGATCCTGCGCGCGCTCGCGGCCAAATTGCTGGCACAGGGCGGCGCGGCGATCATCATCGACTATGGCTATGCCGGTCCGGCGATCGGCGACACGCTACAGGCGGTGCGCGGCCACCAATATGCCAATCCGTTCGAGGATCCGGGCGAGGCCGATCTCACCGCCCATGTCGATTTCGGCACGCTGATCGAAGCGGCGCGTGTCGAGGGTCTCGTCGCGCACGGCCCGGTCACGCAGGGCGCGTTCCTGGGCGCACTCGGCATCGGTCCGCGTGCCGAGGCACTCGCCAAGGCCTCGCCCGACCGCGCCGAAGACATCGCCGCCGCGCGCGACCGCCTGACGGGCGACGAGGCGATGGGCGATCTGTTCAAGGTCATCGCCCTCACCGCCCCCGGCTGGCCCGTCCCGGCAGGATTCGAATGACGACGATCACCTACGACACCCCCACGCTCGCCGACGCCGACGCCCTCGACGCGATGGCGCAGGAATCGTGGCGCCGCACCTTCGCGCACGGCTACACGCCCGCCGATCTCCACGCCTATCTGGCCGAGGCCTATGGCCCCACCGGCAAGCTGCGCGCGCACCTTGCCGATCCCGCGGTGACCTGGCGGGTCGCCCGCGCCGAAGGGCGGATCGTCGGCTATGCCAAGCTCGTCCCGCCCTGGCTCAAGGAAGCCGGTCCGGACGAGGCCCAGCTCGGCCAGCTCTATATCGACTATGACTGGCACGGCCGGGGCATCGCCCAGGCGCTGATGGACTGGAGCATCGCCACCGCCCGCGCCGGCGGCGCCCGCGCGATGCTGCTCACCGTGTTCGAGGAGAATGCCCGCGCGATTCGCTTCTATGCGAAATATGGCTTCGTCCATATCGGCGACTATCCCTTTCCCGTCGGTGACAAGATCGACCGCGACCTCATCATGAAGCTGGACCTGTGACCGAACCCGTCGAAGAAGCCGTCGAAATTGTTCGCGCCCGCGCCCTCGACGGCATCGCGCACGGCTTTCTCGGCCGTCGCGGCGGAGTCTCGACCGGAGAGACCGCCAGCCTCGACATGGGCCGCCGCGGCCGCCCGCCGACGCCCGAGCTGATCGAGAACCAGCGCCGCGCCATCGCTGCGGTCGCGCCGGGCACCGAGCTGGTCGGCCTCTACCAGGTTCATAGCGCCGACGCCGTCACCGTGATCGAACCCTGGACCGACGCGCTCCGCCCCCACGCCGACGCGCTCGTCACCAACCGCCCCGGCCTCACTCTCGGCATCCTCACCGCCGATTGCGCCCCCGTCCTCTTCGCCGACCGCCAGGCCGGTGTGATCGGCGCCGCGCATGCCGGGTGGAAGGGCGCGCTCGGCGGCGTCACCGACTCGACCATCGCCGCGATGGAAGCGCTCGGCGCCCGGCGCGAGAACATCGTCGCCGCGGTCGGCCCGTGCATCGCCCGCGCCAGCTATGAGGTGGACGAGGGCTTCCGCACGCGCTTCGCCGAGTTCGACCCCGCCAACGACCGCTTCTTCACCCCGGGCCGCGCTGGCCATCACCAGTTCGATCTCGAGGCGTATGTCGTCCACCGCCTCGCCGCCGCCGGCCTTCGCACGGTCGAGGCGCTGGGCGAGGACACCTATTCGCAGCCCGACCGCTTCTACAGCTTCCGCCGCGCCACCCATCGCGCAGAGCCCGATTACGGCCGCCAGATTACATTGGTCTCATTGACCGGTTGAAGCGTTGGTGCGAGTGCGGTTGCAAAGACGTTTCAGCTGATACGACCCGAGAGAGGCACCCGATATGACCGACAAGCCCGTCAAGCCCGACGAAGCCGCTCTCACCAGCACCACGCCGCGCCGCCGCCCCAAGCCTTCGGTGGAGACCGTGGGCGGCCGCCAGCTCAGCCCGGCGACGCTGATGATGGGCCATGGCTATGATCCGATGCTGTCGGAAGGCTCGCTGAAGCCGCCGATCTTCGCCACCTCGACCTTCGTCTTCCCCAACGCCGCCGCGGGCAAGCGCCATTTCGAGGGCGTCACCGGCAAGCGCCCGGGCGGTGCCGAGGGTCTGGTCTATTCGCGCTTCAACGGCCCCAACCAGGAAATCCTCGAGGATCGCCTCGGCATCTGGGAAGAGGCGGAGGACGCACTCGCCTTCTCCAGCGGCATGTCCGCCATCGCCACCCTGTTCCTCGCCATGGTCAAGCCCGGCGACACCATCGTCCATAGCGGCCCGCTCTATGCCGCGACCGAGACGCTGATCGCCCGCATCCTCGGCAAGTTCGGCGTCCACTGGCTCGATTTCCCCGCCGGCGCGACGCGGGAGGAGATCGATGCGGTCCTCTCCAAGGCCGCCTCGGGCAACGTCGCGCTGATCTATCTCGAAAGCCCCGCCAACCCGACCAACGCGCTGGTCGATGTCGAGGCCGTCGCCGCCAGCCGCGACGCGATCTTCACCGGCGCCAGCAAGCCGCCGATCGCAATCGACAACACCTTCCTCGGCCCGCTCTGGGCCAAGCCGCTCCAGCAGGGGGCCGACCTCGTCGTCTATTCGCTCACCAAGTACGCCGGCGGCCATAGCGACCTCGTCGCGGGCGGCGTGCTCGGGTCGAAGGAGTTGATCAACACCATCCGCCTGATGCGCAACACCATCGGCACGATCTGCGATCCCAACACCGCCTGGATGCTGCTCCGCAGCCTCGAGACCCTCGAGTTGCGCATGAGCCGCGCGGGCGAGAATGCCATCAAGGTCTGCGAGTATCTGCGTACTCACCCCAAGGTCGAAAGCGTCGGCTATCTCGGCTTCCTGCCCGAAGGCAGCCGCCAGCGGGACATTTACGACCGCCACTGCACCGGCGCCGGCTCGACCTTCTCGCTCTACCTGAAGGGCGGCGAGAAGGAGGCGTTCGCTTTCCTCGACAGCCTCAAGATCGCCAAGCTCGCGGTCAGCCTGGGCGGCACCGAGACGCTCGCCTCCGCCCCAGCCGCGATGACCCACCTCTCGGTTCCCGACGCGCGCAAGAAGGCGCTCGGCATCACCGACAACCTCGTCCGCATCTCGATCGGCGTCGAGGATGCCGACGACCTCATCGCCGATTTCGAGGAAGCGCTGAAGGCGGTCTGAACAGCCTCTCCCCTCACTCCCACCGTCATCCCGGCCTTGTGCCGGGATCCACGGTGCAACCGGCGTTGCCCTGCCCCTATGCGCACATCGTACGCGGCGGGGTGCCCCCCGGCACAGGGCCGGGGTGACGGTTGAGTGTGCGTGCGAGTTACCCTACCCAAATCCCATGCCCGACGAATTCGCCTTCCTCACCGGCCTGCGCGCGATCGCCACGCATCCCGCAGCCGCAGGCCTTGCCGATGACACCGCGGTGCTCGATGTCGCCGCCGGCCGCCTCGTCCTCACCAGCGACACGATGGTCGCGGGCGTCCACTACCGTCCGCACGATCCGGCGGATTCGATCGGGTGGAAACTCGCCGCGGTGAACCTGTCGGACCTCGCCGCCAAGGGCGCGGTGCCCGTCGGATGCCTGCTCAACTATGCGCTGTCGGGCGACGCCGGCTGGGACCGCGCCTTCCTCGCCGGGCTGAACCAAGCGCTCACCCGCTTCGCCATGCCGCTGCTCGGCGGCGACACGGTGGCGATGCCGGCGGGCGCCCCGCGGAGCCTCACCCTCACAGCCTTCGGTCAGGCCCAGCCCAACGTCCCCCTGCGCACCGGCGTCCGCCCCGGCGACACGATCTGGGTCACCGGCACCATCGGCGGCGCAGGCTTCGGCCCGGACGGCAGTCCGCGCGATCTCGCCCGCTACCTCCGACCGCAGCCGCGCGTCGCCGAAGGACAAGCCATCGCCGCGCTCGCCACCGCGATGATGGACGTGTCCGACGGCCTGCTGATCGACGCCCGCCGCATGGCCGGTGCCAGCAACGTGGCGATCACGATCGATCTCGACGCCGTCCCGCTCGCGATCCCAGGCCTCGATCCACTCGAAGCCGCGACCGCCGGCGACGATTACGAGCTGCTCTTTACCCTGCCTGACGGGGCGGTTCCGCCGGTCCCCGCTACCCGTATCGGCGCGGCGAGCGCGGGGAATGGGCTCACGCTCACCGCGGGCGGCGCGCCCGTCCCGCTCCCCGGCAAGCTCGGCTACAGCCACGGCTAATCCCCCCTTCAAATGTTGGATTTCATCTGATCTATCCTGATCGATGGAAGCGAGCGCCAACCTCACCTGCCGAACCAGATACACTGCGCCGCGGATTGCAGTCGCTAACCTGTCGCGCATCTGTCGCCCACCCGTCGCGCCCGTGTCGCGTTGGTGTCGCGTCGATGTCGATCAGGTGTCGCGTCCGCGTACAAAGCCGTCGCGTCGCGGTCGCGTCCGCCGGAAATCCCCGCTTTCGCATGAACTTCGCGAACCGCCCCGCCGGTCCCCGCCGCCCCGAATCAGCGCGGCTTGACAGCCCCCTGCCCCGCTCTACGCTCCGCCCCCGTGCCGCAGGCCGCACCGGACACAGAACCGGGCGGGCGGCGGCGATCACAGGGGAAGGATACCAGATGACGATTGTCTATATCGCCATCGCGTGCGGCATGCTCGCCGTGCTCTATGGTTTGGTAACTTCGCAGCAGGTGCTGCGGGCGCCCGCGGGCGACCAGAAGATGCAGGATATCGCCGCCGCCATCCAGGAAGGCGCCAAAGCTTATCTCGTCCGTCAGTACACCGCCATCGCCGTCGTCGGCGTGGCCGTAGCCATTGTGTTGTTCTTCACCCTCGGCGGTCTCTCGACCGCAGCCTTCGTGCTGGGTGCGGTGCTTTCGGGAATTGCCGGATTTGCCGGCATGCACATCTCGGTCCGCGCCAATGTCCGCACCGCCGAAGCCGCACGCAGCTCGCTTCAGGGCGGCCTCACCCTCGCCTTCCGTTCGGGTGCGATCACCGGCATGCTCGTCGCGGGCCTTGGCCTGCTCTCGATCTCGCTGCTCTTCTGGTATCTCGTCGGCCCGGCCGGGGAAGCGCCCAATGGCGAGAAGATCATCAAGGCGCTCACCGCACTCGCCTTCGGCGCCTCGCTGATCTCGATCTTCGCGCGTCTCGGCGGCGGCATCTTCACCAAGGCTGCAGACGTCGGCGCCGATCTGGTGGGCAAGGTCGAAGCCGGAATCCCCGAGGACGATCCCCGCAACCCCGCGGTGATCGCCGATAACGTCGGCGACAATGTCGGCGACTGCGCCGGCATGGCCGCCGACCTGTTCGAAACCTATGTCGTCACCATCGGCCTCACCATGGTGTCGATCGCGCTGCTCGTCGCAGGCACGTCGGAACAGCTGCTCGCCCTCATGGCGCTGCCGCTGATCGTCGGCGGCGTGTGCATCGTCACCTCGATCATCGGCACCTATATGGTCCGCCTCGGCTCCAGCCAGTCGATCATGGGGGCGCTCTACAAGGGCTTCTGGACCACCGCGATCCTCGCCGTCCCGGCGATCTGGTTCGCGACCCAATATACGCTCGGCGATCTTGCCGCGCCGATCGGCAATGCCGCCTATACCGGCATGGACCTGTTCTGGTGCATGATGATCGGCCTTGCCGTAACCGGCCTGTTGGTGTGGATCACCGAATATTACACCGGCACCAACTATCGCCCGGTGCGCTCGATCGCCAAGGCGTCGGAAACCGGCCATGGCACCAACGTCATCCAGGGTCTGGCGATCAGCCTTGAATCGACCGCGCTGCCCACGATCGTGATCGTCGTGGCGGTGATCGCCTCGTTCCAGCTGGCCGGGATCATCGGCGTGGCGTTCGCCGCCACCTCGCTGCTCGCGCTCGCCGGCATGGTCGTCGCGCTCGACGCCTATGGCCCGGTCACGGACAATGCGGGCGGCATCGCCGAGATGGCGGGGCTACCAGATGATGTCCGCACCCGCACCGACGCGCTCGACGCGGTCGGCAACACCACCAAGGCGGTGACCAAGGGCTATGCCATCGGTTCCGCCGCGCTCGCCGCGCTGGTGCTGTTCGGGGCCTATACGGAGGATCTGAAGCGCTACTTCGCCGATGTCGTCGTCGATTTCTCGCTCAGCAATCCGTTCGTGATCGTCGGCCTGCTGCTCGGCGCATTGCTGCCTTACCTCTTCGGCGCCTTCGGCATGACCGCGGTCGGCCGCGCCGCCGGCTCGGTGGTAGAGGATGTGCGCAAGCAGTTCCGCGAGAATCCGGGCATCATGGAGGGGACCAGCCGTCCCAACTATGGCCATACGGTCGATATCGTCACCCGCGCCGCGATCAAGGAGATGATCGTTCCGTCGCTGTTGCCGGTGCTCTCGCCGATCCTGCTCTACTTCGTGATCCTGACCGTAGACAGCCAGGCCAACGCCTTCGCTTCGGTCGGCGCGATGCTGCTCGGCGTGATCGTGTCAGGGCTCTTTGTGGCCATCTCGATGACCTCGGGCGGCGGCGCATGGGATAACGCCAAGAAGTATATCGAGGACGGCAATCATGGCGGCAAGGGCAGCGAGGCGCACAAGGCCGCGGTGACCGGCGACACCGTCGGCGATCCCTACAAGGACACCGCGGGTCCGGCCGTGAACCCGATGATCAAGATCACCAATATCGTCGCGCTGCTGCTGCTCGCGGCGCTCGCGGGCGGCGGCTGACCCGCCGCTCCGCCTCGATCCTCGCAGCCCCGCCCGGCACGTCCGGGCGGGGTTTCTTTCCTTGGCCCTCCCGCTTGCGGGATGGGTTGGGGAGGGTCTTCTTCTTCCCCTCGGCTCAGGGCCAGCGATAGTCGACCACGACCGGGAAATGGTCCGACGGGTAGCGGCCGTTCCGCCCGAACGTCACCGTCTCGACCTTCGCCGCGGTCAGTCCCCTGGCGAACACCCAGTCGATCCGCCGATCCGCCTTGCCGGTAAAGGCGTGGAACGTCTCCGCCGGACCGCTCCGCACCTTCGCTGCATTCCAGGCATCGGCCAGACCGGCACTCAGCGTCCTGTGCGCCGGCGACTCGGGCACCGTGTTGAAATCCCCCGTGAGCACGACCGGCGCGCCATCGGGCCGCGCCGCGATCCACGCCGCGATCGCCGCCGCGCCCTTCTCGCGCGCCGCCTCGTCCTCAGCCCGGTACGGAAAGTGCGTGTTGATGAACCAGAAGCGCTTGCCCCCGGGGATCGTCTCGAACAGCCCCCAGGTCGCCATGCGCGGATAGGGGTGCCCCCAGCTGATGCTCCCCGGCACATCGGGCGTGTCCGAAAGCCAGAAATTGCCCAGTTGGACCAGCTTCAGCCGGTCGCGGCGATAGAACACCCCCATATGCTCGTCGGCATGTCCGCCCCGCCGGTCGATCCCGAACCAGCTGTAGCGCGGCAGCTTCGCGATCAGGTGATCCGCCTGGATCTTCCACAGTTCCTGCGTACCGATGATGTCTGCATCCGCGCGCCGGATCGTCTCGACGAACAGGTCCTGCCGCGCTTCCCACCGGTTCGGCCCGTCCGCCGCGACTGGCAGGCGGACGTTGAAGCTCATCACCCGCAGCCCGTCCGGTCCCTTTGCCGCCGCGGGCAAGGCCGCCGCGAACGCCAATCCGATCGCCAGCGCACGCCTTTGTCCTATCATATCGCCACATCGCTCTTGCTTGTTGCCAACGCTGTCACCTATGCCTTGAACCCGTCAGGGGAGGCAAATGGCGCGCAGGCCGACGATCAAGGAAGTCTCGAAGCTCGCGGGCGTGTCGTTCAAGACCGTTTCGCGCGTGCTGAACAATGAAAAGAACGTCAGCGACGAGACCCGCCGCCGCGTCGAACAGGTGGTGGCCGAGCTCAACTTCCGCCCCAGCCTCGCCGCCCGCACGCTGGCCGGGCGCAAGTCGTTCCAGGTGGCGCTGCTCTACGACAATCCCAGTCCCTATTATGTCTATCACCTTCAGGCCGGCGCGCAGGAGCGCTGCCATGAGCTGGGCTACCGGCTGCTGATCCAGCCGGTCGTCGCCGAGTCCGCCGATCTGGTGCAGGAAGTCGCGGCACTGATCGACGAGACCCATCTCGACGGCCTGATCCTCTCCCCGCCGGTTACCGAGTCGGTGGCGCTGCTCGAGGAGCTCGATCGCCGCGGCCTGCCCTATGTCCGGATCGAGCCGGGGTTCCGCCGCGACGAGGGCCGATCGACCACGATCGACGACGTCGCTGCTGCACGCGACCTGACCGCCCATCTGATCGATCTCGGCCACCGCGCCATCGCGTTCATCACCGGGCCCGAAACGCACATCTCCTCGGTCGAGCGTCTCGAAGGGTATCGTGCCGCGCTCGACGCGCACGGCATTGCCTTCGACCCTGCGCTGATCGTCGCAGGCGACTATAGCTTCCCCTCTGGACGCGAGGCGGCGCGGCGCCTGCTCGGCGGCGCGGCGCGTCCCACCGCGATCTTCGCCGGCAATGACGACATGGCCGCGGGCGCACTCGCGGTCGCACATGAGCTCGATATCGGCGTTCCGGACGAACTCTCGATTGCGGGGTTCGACGATTCGGACCTCGCCGCCGCGGTCTGGCCGCCACTCACCACCGTGCGCCAGCCGGTGCGTGAGCTCGCCTGGGCCGCCGCGGACCTGCTGCTCTCCGATAATCGCAAGCTCGACCGGCTCACGCTCGACTATGACCTGGTGATCCGCGCCAGCACCGGCGCCGCGCACTAACGCGCCGCAGAGTCATGCGTCTGCCCGGCGAAGCCAGGCTTCGCAGGGATGTTGTAGGACATCTTGTTGACACGCCTCCGGGTTTGTAGGACAACTCACCATGACACCGGTTTCCAATGCCGGGCAGACGACTCGCCGGACCGCCCCTTGCCGCGGCAGTCTTGCGACAGGGGAGGAAGAGCATGAACACCAACGGCCTGTTGAAATCGGGCGTCGCCGCCGCTGCGCTGACGACCGCGCTCGCCATCGCGACTCCGGCTGCTGCGCAGCAAAGCGCACCGCCCGCCGCCGAGGGCGAGGAACAGGAGATCGTCGTCAGCGGCATCCGCAACTCGCTCCAGCAGGCGGCGCAAGTGAAGCGCGACGCCCCCCAGGTGATGGACGTCATCACCGCAGAGGATGTCGGCAAGCTGCCCGACGCCAACGTCGCCGAAGCCCTCCAGCGCGTCACCGGAGTCCAGATCACCCGCGTGTTCGGCGAGGGTCAGTCGGTGTCGGTCCGCGGCCTCCAGCAGGTCCGCGTCGAGGTCGACGGCCGCACCCTGCTGGGCTGGTCGGCACGCTTGTCGCCACCGGAGAACGACCAGCTCGGCCGCTCGTCAGGCCTCGACTCCGTCCCCTCCGGTCTGTTCGGCCGGCTTGAGGTGCGCAAGTCGCCGCTCGCCAGCCAGGCCGAAGGCGGTCTGGGCGGCACGGTCAACCTCGTCACCCCCAAGCCGCTGTCGTTCAAGGAGACGACGCTCTCGATCCGCGCGCAGGGGACCTATTCGGAGAATAGCGAGAAGTTCGAGCCTGCGGTCACCGGCTTCTTCACCACCAAGTTCGCCGACGATCGCATCGGCATCATGATCGCAGGCGAATATCAAAAGCGCACGTCGATGACCCAGACGTTCGAGCGCAACAACTTCCTCAACCGCACCTATACCGGCACCGGCGCTGGCGTTTACGCCACCCCGGTGCTGCTCCAGTATGAGCAGTTCACGGTGGATCGCTCGCGCCTCGGCCTCAACGGCGCGGTGCAGTTCGAGGTGACACCCGAATTCACCGTCACCGCCGACGCGCTCTATTCGGAACTCACCACCGGGCGGAATCAGGACTTCTTCGCCTTCCGCCTGCCGACCGGCACCAATCCTGTGACCAACCGCGTGGTCGAGAATGGCGCGGTGGTCGCGGGCACCGCCAACGGCACCGTCACCACCGCGGGTCAGATCCGCAACGAACCGACCAAGAGCTATCTCTTCGGTCTCAACGGCAAGTACGAGAAGGACGGGCTGAAGATCGAAGCCGACGGCTATTACAGCAAGGGCACGATCGACCAGACGATCCAGATCATCACGCTGCAGGCGACCGCACTGGTGCCCGGCAGTTTCGATTTCCGCAACAACACGGTCCCGTCGCTGACGCTCGGTACCTTCAACCCTGGCGTCTATTCCTCCTACAACCCAGCAACCAATGGCGTGCGCAGCAATCGCCTGATCGGCCTGCTCGAGGAATGGACCGGCAAGCTCGATTTCAGCTACGAATTCGACAGCGGCGTCACGCTGGCGATGGGCGTGCGCTACACCGATCTGCACGCCCGCTCGAACGCGTTCCGCAGCCAGGTCACGCCGACCCGTGCGGAACTGGAACCCTATCTGAAGCTGGTCGATGCCGGTGGCTTCCTTGCCGATATCCCGGGCAACTTCCCGCGCAGTTTCCTTACCACCGCACCGACCTTCGACTATGTGTTCACCCGCGCGCAGGCAGCCGAGCCCAACCCCAACACCAATGGCCTGTCGACGCTGCTGCCCAATCTGCAGCGCGACTACGATTTCAGCGAGAAGACCATCGCCGGCTATCTGATGATCTCGGGCGAGGGTGAGTTGCTCGGCATGCCCTACAAGGCGAATGCCGGTGTCCGTATCGCCGGCACGCGCCTGTCGGTCGATTCCTATGCCAATGTCGGCTCGGTCAGCACGCTGGTCAACGACAAGAACCGCTACACCACCGTGCTGCCCAGCGCGAACATCGCGTTCAACGTCACCAACGATTTCCTGATCCGCATCTCGGGCTCGCAGACGATGCAGCGCGCATCGATCGCCGACCTCGCCCCGTCGACCTTCTTCAATGCAACCAACCTGTCGGTCACCGGCGGCAACTCTGGGCTCAAGCCGCCGATCTCGACCCAGGCGGACATCAGCTTCGAATACTACACCGGGAAGAGCTCGCTGATCTCGGGCGCCTTTTTCTACAAGGACGTCCAGGACTTCATCGCCAGCTTCGTCACCTCCGGTGTGGACACCGATCTCGATCCGCAGGGCCGGGTGCTGACCTTCTCACGGCCCGAGAACCTCGCCAGCGCGAAGATCAAGGGCTTCGAAATCGGCGTGCAGCAGTTCTTCGACTTCCTTCCCTCGCCGCTCGACGGGCTGGGCATCATCGCCAACTACACCTATTCGGACTCGAAGGATAACGCCGGCTTCCCGCTCGTCGCGGTATCGAAGAACAGCTACAACCTTGTCGGCCTGTACGAGAAGGGACCGATCTCGGCCCGCGTCGCCTATAACTACCGCGACGAAGCGGTGTTCGAATTTTCCGAAGGCCGCCCGAGCTTCATCGGCCCGCGCTCGCAGCTCGATGCGCAGCTCGGGATCGACCTGACCAAGCAGATCGCATTGTCCTTCCAGGCGCAGAACCTGATCCCCGACGATTCGGCCACCACGGAGTACAGCGCCGCGGGAATGGTCGCGCTCAACGGCTATGCCTTGTCGGAACGGCGCTACACCGTCGGCATCCGCGCCAAATTTTAAGTGGGATGGCAGGCCGCCCGGGCTTGGGAACCGGGCGGCCACCCCACCGCTAGCGGAACCTAGGCGTCCAACGCCTTCATCGCCTGATTCCACCGCATCACATTCGCACGCGCCTCCTGAACGAAGGCAGAACGGCGGACGATGCCGAGAAACGCGTCAGCGACCCATTTTCCCGGCTGGCGTAGCGGGCGCCGCACCTGGATCAGCAGCACCACGCGGGTGGCGCCCGTGTCGTTCCACACCTCATGGTCATAGGTGTCGTCGAACATCAGCGTCTCGCCCTCAGCCCAGCGGACGATGCGGTTCTTGACGCGCATCCGCACATCGCCATCGCGCGGGACAATGAGGCCGAGATGGCAGGTCAGCAGACCCTTGGTAACCCCGCGATGCGCCGGGATGTGCGTGCCGGGCGCGAGGATCGAGAAGAAGGCGCTGTTGAGCTCCGGAATCTGCGCGACCACCGATCGCGTCACCGGGCAGCGGTCGAGATTCTCCTCGATCCGGTAGCCATAGCCCCACAGAAAGAAGGACCGCCACTTGTCCACCGGAGCGATTGCGCGGTGATCGGGCGAGATGCGAGCGAGCGAGGGTGCCGCATCCTCCCGCGCCAGCGCGGTCGCCAGCGCCTCGTCGCGGATCGCCTCCCAATTGTCGCGCAACAGCTGCGTCCAACCAAAATCGCGGACGTTGAGGACGGGCGCGTTCGAGACGAGCGATGATGCACCGATGATCCGGTCGAAGAAGCCGCGCATCCGCTTGCCGACGCGAATCAGCAACGGACGTTTGGCCGGGATCAGACCGTGATCGGCCGGACGTACCGCGCCCGCGGCCCAGTCTCGCTCGATCGTCACGCCCTCACGCACCGTTCACCTCGCTCCTTCGGCACCGGCCGCACGGCGGAGACTCGCCGGGTGGCGCCTGCGACCGGGCTAGGCAGCATCTGGGTCCAAATCGTGGCGAAACCCGCGCCAAAGCGGCGCGTCCTGTTGCGGATTGCGGCGAAATCGCTCCGGCTGGCGATCCATCGCGAAGCACGCTAAGTTGGTGCGCAATGGCTTTGTTTCCGCGCGTCAAGCAACTCGCCCTTCCCCTCCTCGTCGCCGCAGCCGCTATCCCGGCGATTGCGCAGGTCGCGGCGCCCGCACCCGTCGCTGCGCCCGTTGCGGTCGACAAGGCGCCCTGGCTCTACAAGGGCAGCGACGTCCCGCACGACCCCGAATGGCGGTTCGGCACCCTGCCCAACGGACTGCGCTATGCGGTGCGCAAGAACGGCGTACCACCGGGCCAGGTCTCGATCCGCCTGCGCATGGACGTCGGCTCGCTGATGGAGCGCGAGTCGGAAAAGGGGTTCGCGCACCTGCTCGAACACCTTTCCTTCCGCGGTTCGGCCAAGGTGCCCGATGGTGAATCGAAGCGTGAATGGCAGCGGCTCGGCGTCACTTTCGGCTCGGACAGCAACGCCAGCACCACGCCGGTATCGACCACCTACAAGCTCGACCTGCCCGACGCGAACGAAACCAGCCTCGACAAGTCGATGATGATCCTCGCCGACATGATGGCGGCGCCAAACATCACCACCGCGATGCTCAATCTCGAGCGGCCCGTCGTGCTCGCTGAGCAGCGCGAGCGCCTGCGCCCGCAGCAGCGGTTCGAGGATGCGCAGCGCGAGCTGTTCTACGCTGGCCAGCTCTTCGCCGAGCGCCCGGTGATCGGTACGGTCGAAACGCTGAACGGCGCCACCGCCGACAGCGTCCGTGCCTTCCACCAGCGCTGGTACCGGCCGGAGCGTGCCACGCTCGTCATCGTCGGCGATCTCGATCCCGCGCTGTTCGAAACCCAGATCGCTAAGCATTTCGCCGCGTGGAGAGGGACCGGCCCCAATCCGGTAACTCCCGATTTCGGCAAGCCCGACCCCGCAAAGCCCACCAGCGCGGCGCTGGTCGAGCCGACCCTGCCGCCCTATGTGACGCTCGCGGTCCTGCGTCCCTGGACGGTGTTCCAGGATACGGTGAAGTTCAACCAGGAGCGGATGATCGACTTCATCGCGCTGCGCATCATCAACCGCCGGCTTGAGAGCCGTGCGCGCGCCGGCGCAAACTTCGCCGGTGCCGGCGCCGACCTGTCCGACGATGTCCGCTCGGCCAACGTCACCGCGATCCAGGTCCTCCCGCTGGGCGAGGACTGGGAAAGCGCGGTCAAGGAAGTGCGCGCCGTGATCGCCGACGCGCTGGCAACCGCCCCTACCCAGGCCGAGATCGACCGCGAGGTCGCTGAAATCGATTCGGGCATGCGCAACTCGGTCAGCACCGCGCCGGTGATGGCCGGCTCGCGCCGCGCCGACAATCTCGTCGAAGCGGTCGACATCAACGAGGTGACGACCAGCGAGCAGGAGAGCTACAATATCTTCAAGGGCGCGGTGGACGGCCGCATGTTCACCCCCGATCGCGTGCTCGCCTCGACCCGCCGAATCCTTCAGGGCGATGCCACGCGCGCAGTGATCAACACCCGTACCGCCGATCCCGATGTCCAGGCCAAGCTCGCCGCCGTGCTCAAGGCCGATGTTTCGGGCCTTGCCGGTACCCGCAGCACCGCACGCAACGTCACCTTCGCCTCGCTTCCTGCGCTCGGCGCTCCGGGCAAGGTGGCCGAACGCACGATCGCCGTCGCCGATCCGAAAATCGAGACAGTGCGCTTCGCCAATGGCGTCAATCTGATCCTCTTCCAGAATCCGGGTGAGGTCGGGCGCGTCTACGTCAATGTCCGCTTCGGGCGTGGCATGCAGGGCATCCCCTCGGGCCGGCAGACCCCGGCCTGGGCCGGTGGCATGGCGCTGGTCGCCAGCGGCATCAGTGCGCCCGGCGGAACGCTGGGTCAGGAGGAACTCGACAAGCTGACCGGCGACCGTCAGATCGGCCTCAGCTTCGGCATCGGCGACGACGCGTTCACCTTCGCCGGCCAGACCCGCAAGGAGGATCTGGAGGACCAGCTCAAGCTGATCGCTGCCAAGCTTCAGTCGCCCGGCTGGGATCCCAAGCCCGTCGCGCGCGCCCGCGCAGTCTCGATCTCGGGCTATGCATCCAGCTCTTCCTCGCCCGATGCCGTGATCGGCCGCGATCTCGAACGGCTACTCCATGACAATGATCCGCGCTGGGGTATGCCCGATCTCAAGGGGATCGAGGCGCTCAACGCCAAGGACTTCCGCGCCTTCTGGGCGCCGCTGCTCGCCAGCGGTCCGATCGAGGTGCAGATCTTCGGCGACATCGACGTCGAAAAGGCCGTCGAGGCGGCCCGCGTCACCTTCGGCGCGATGAAGCCGCGCAAGGCCACGCCACCGGTCGCGGCCGCGATGCGTTTCCCGCAGAACGTCGTGAAGCCGGTGCAGCTCACCCATAGCGGCCAGCCCGATCAGGCGGCAGCGGTCATCGCCTGGCAGGCCGGCGGCGGCTCGGACAATATCGCCGAGGGCCGCAAGCTCGAGATCCTCGCCGCGGTGATGCGGGATCGCATCCTCGACCGCATTCGCTCGGCAGAGGGTGCGAGCTACTCGCCCACCGTGATCAGCCAGTGGCCGGTCGGCCAGCCGGGCGGCGGCCGCATCATGGCGATCACGCTGATCCCGCCGGACAAGACCGATCTGTTCTTCCGCGTCTCGCGCGAAATCGCCGCAGACCTGATCGCGCGCCCGATCGACACCGACGAGCTGCGCCGCGCGCTGGTGCCGACGGCGCAGATGGTCGTGCGCCGGTCGAGCGGCAATCCGTTCTGGATGCAGCAGACCGAAGGCGGTACGTTCGATCCCAAGCGGTTCGCGGCGATCGGCTCGATCGCGCGCGACTATGGCGCGACCACACCGCAAGAGCTCCAGATGCTGGCGGCGAAGTATCTTGCCCCGCAAAAGGACTGGTCGATGGTCGTGGTGCCGGAGACGAAGCCGGCCGCGGCGACGGCGGCCGGCGGGCGGTAATTGCCGCCCGCTAGGCCCGTCAGTGAAGCTTGAGCCGGGGCCGGATGATCCGGTTCACCCGGCCCAGCAGGATCATTGCCCAGCCCTTGAGCCAGCCATGGATGGCGATCAAATGCATCCGGTAGAGCGAGGTGTAGACGAATCGCGCCAGCCGCCCTTCGATCGCCATCCGCCCGCCGATCAGATTGCCCATCAGGCTGCCAACCGTCGAAAAGCGGCTCAGCGAGACCAGCGAGCCATGGTCGCGATAGACGAAGGGGCGTAGCGGCCGCCCCGCCTCGATCGCGACGAGGTTGCGGAACACTGCCGACGCCATCTGGTGCGCCGATTGCGCACGCGGCGGCACGGGCCGCGTCTCACCGGACGGGATGCAATAGGCACAATCGCCGATCGCGAAAATGCGATCGTCGGTCTCGGTCTGCAGCGTCGGGCGGACGATGAACTGCCCGCTCGCCGCCCGCGCCAGCCCGTCCGCCTCATCGGCGAGCGGCGCGGTCTTAACCCCTGCGGCCCAGACCCGAAGGTCGGCCGGGATGCGGTCGCCCGATTTGCGCAGCATCGCATCGCCCGTCACCTCGGTGACCGGCGTGTTCGTCAGCACGGTGACGCCCAGCGCCTCCAGCTCGCGCTGCGCCGCTTCGGCGAGCCGCTCGGGAAGCGCCGGTAGGATGCGCGGCCCCGCCTCGATCAGCGTCACGCGCAGCCGCTGCTCGTCAAATACTTCCAGCCCATAGTATCTCAGCGCGCCCGCGGCATTGAACAGCTCGGCCGCCAGCTCGACCCCGGTCGCGCCGCCACCGACGATCGCGACGTCGACATGGGCGTCGCTCGCCGGATCGGCGACCATCGCGCGCGACACGCGCAGGCAATGATTGAGCAGCTTGTCGCGGAAACGGTCGGCCTGCTGCCGCTCGTCAAGGAAAATGCAATGCTCGCGCGCGCCGGGCGTGCCAAAGTCGTTGCCCACCGATCCCATCGCGAGCACCAGATAATCGTAGCGCAGCCGGTGCCGCCCGATCAGCTCGCTGCCATCCTCGTCGAGCAGGGGCGCGATGACGATCTCGCGCGCGGCGGGATCGATGCGCTCCAGCGTGCCGAGGAAGAAGCGATAGCCCCAGCGGTGGCAGTGGCTGCGATAACCGACCTCGTCCAGATTCGCATCGAGCGAGCCGGCCGCGACCTCGTGGAGCAGCGGCTTCCAGATATGCGTACGGTTCTTGTCGACCAGAATGATGTCGTGGGTGCGTCGGCCGAACCGCGCACCCAGCCGCCGCGCAAGCTCGAGCCCGCCTGCGCCGCCGCCGACGATCACGATCTGGGTCTTTCGTAAAACGGTCATCGCCGCCCTCATCGGCGGCCAGCAACCCGCAAGCCGCGCTCAGCTCTTGTACAGCGCGTCCAGCCGCTCGCCATAGACCTGCTTCAGCACATGCCGCCGAATCTTCAGGCTCGGCGTCAGCTGCTCGTTCTCGATGCTGAACGGCTCGTCGGCCAGGATGAAGCGGCGGATACGCTCGATCACCGACAGGTCCTTGTTCACCCGCTCGACCGCAGCGCCCACCGCGGTGCGATAGTCATGATCCTGGAGCAGCGCCTTCAGATCGCATTTGGCCCCGTTCTTGGCGCACCATTCCTGCGTCCATTCGGGATCGGGGACGATCACCGCGGTCATGTACGGTTTGCGGTCCCCAGCGATCATCGCCTGCATGATCTCGGGCTGAAGCGTCAGCATCCCCTCCACCTTCTGCGGCGCGACATTGTCACCCTTGTCGTTGACGATGATGTCCTTCTTGCGGTCGGTGATCTTGATCCGGCCCTTCTCGTCGATCATCCCGATATCGCCGGTGTGCAGCCACCCGTCCTTGAGGACGCGCGCCGTCTCGGCCTCGTTGCGCCAGTATCCGTGCATCACCAGCTCGCCGCGCACCAGGATCTCGCCGTCCTCCGCGATCTTCACCTCGACGCCTTCCAGCGGCGGGCCGACCGTGTCGTGCTTGAGGCCGGCCTTGGGCCGGTTGCAGCTGATCACCGGCGCCGCTTCGGTCTGGCCATAGCCCTGCAGGAAGGTGATGCCGAGGCTCTCGAAGAACACGCCCACCTCGGGATTGAGCGGCGCGCCGCCCGAGACCATCGCCTTGATCCGGCCGCCAAAGCGCTTGGCAAGCTTGGGTTTCAGGGTCCGGCTGAGGAACAGGCTCATCGGCAGATCGAGGATCGATCCGTTGCCCGCCGCCTTCTTCCCGCCGATCGAGACCGCACGGTCGAGCAGATAGTTGGCGAACTTGCCCTGCTTCTCGACCTGCTTGGTGATGCGGGTGCGCAGAACCTCGAACAGGCGCGGCACCACCACCATCAGCGTCGGGCGCACCTCCTCGATGTTGGAGGCGAGTTTGTCGAGACCTTCGGAGTAGTAGATCTGCGCGCCCAGCCCGATCGGGAAATGCTGGCCGCCGGTATGCTCATAGGCATGGGAGAGCGGCAGGAACGACAGGAACACCTCGTCCTCCCAGCCGAAATCCTCGGCGATGACGATGCAACAGCCCTCGACATTGCACAGGATCGCGCCGTGATGCTGCATCACCCCGCGCGGCGAGCCGCCGGTGCCGCTGGTGTAGATGATGCATGCCAGATCCTCACGCTTGACCTTGTCCGCCTCTGCCGCCGCCGCCGCCACGTCCGCCGGGTTCTCGGCGATCAGCGTCTTCCAGTCGTGATATTCGATCGCGCCGGGCTGGCCGATCCGCATCTCCTCGATCCCGATCACCATATGGCTGTGACTGCCCGTGGCGTGCAGAACCGCAGGGAGCAGCGTCTTGGCGAGCTTGCCGTTGGACACGATCGTCATCGTCGCGCCCGAATTCTCGATGATGTGCTGGTGATCGCGCTCGGTATTGGTCGTGTAGGTCGGCACGGTCACGCCGCCGGCGGCCATGATCGCCAGGTCGCTGATGCACCATTCGGGGCGGTTCTCGCTGACCAGCATCACCCGATCGCCCGGTTTCAGCCCCAGCTTCTTCAGCGCCGCCGCCAGGCTCGCGACCTGCTCCGCCGCCTCGGCCCAGCTCGTCGGCACCCATTCGCCGCCGCTCTTCGCCCACAGGAACGGCGCATCGCCCTTCTCTCGCGCACGCGCGAAGAACATCTGTACCAGATTGTCGAACCGTTCGAGCTTGCGCATCCTGTCCCCTTAACGCCCCAGGCGCGGGTTCGTGCCCGCGCGTCTCTGAAGCAAGCCTAGCGGCCCCGCTGCCAAGCGCAATGCCGCTACGGAGTCACAGCCGCTTGAGGATTCGCCGCACCAGCCCGGGGCCCTCATAGACCAGGGCCGAGTAGATCTGCACCAGCGCCGCGCCCGCTTCGAGCCGCAGCAGCGCTTCCTCGGGCGAGTCGATCCCGCCGGCCGCGATCACCGGCAGCTGTCCGCCGCCCGACGCAATCGCCTCGACTAGCTTCGCCCGCGCCAGCGCCTTGAGCGGCGCACCCGAAAGCCCGCCTGTCTCGCCAGCCTGTGCCGAGCGCAGCGTATCGGGGCGGGAGATCGTCGTGTTGCCGACGATCAGCGCATCGATCCCGTTGTCGATCGCGGCGCGCACCGCATCGTCGAGCCCCTGGGTATCCAGGTCAGGCGCGACCTTGAGAAACAGGGGAACGCGCCGCCCGTCCACCATTCGTGCCGCGCTCGATGCCGCCAGCAGCTCGTCCAGCGCCGGCCGCGACTGCAGGTCGCGCAGCCCCGGCGTGTTGGGGGAGCTGACGTTGATCGTCACATAGTCCGCAACCGCAGCGGCTTTCCCTACGCCGAGCGCATAGTCCGCGACGCGATTCTCGCTGTCCTTGTTCGCCCCGACATTGATGCCCAGCACGCCCGCATGCTTGCGCCCGGCCACCCGCGCCAGCGCCGCATCGATCCCGCCATTGTTGAACCCCATGCGGTTCACCACGCCGCGATCCGCCGCCAGCCGGAACAGCCGCGGCTTGGGATTGCCCGCCTGCGGCCGGGGGGTCAGCGATCCGATCTCGACCGCGCCGAAGCCGAGCCCGAACAGCCCCGCTACAGCCTCGCCGTCCTTGTCCATCCCGGCCGCAAGGCCGACCGGATTGGGAAACTCAAGGCCCGCGATCGTCACCGGCCGCACCCGCGGCACCGCGCCGGTGCCGCCGACGATCGACAATGCCCGGATCGTCAGCCGATGCGCCCGTTCGGCATCGATGGCGAACAATGCGGGGCGCAGCAGGGCATAGCCGCTCACGAGATCATACCGCATTGCAATAATTGCATCGCAAAACCTTGTTGTGATGTCGAATTCTTCCAAGACCGAATCGACCGGCCGAGTCTAGACGATTGAGGCGACCTGAGGAGCTTCAACAGGGGCTTCTGAAACTAAGCTCGGCGGGAGTCACCTCCCGCCGGGCATTTTCGGCATTTTTTCCACACTTCCCCCCGCGAACGAACGCGCCTACCCTGAGATCTGCCGCGTTTGGGGACGTTCGATGACGGCGGTGCAACTGGAATATGCGGTGCCCGATGCGGGTGCTGCCGAATGGGTCACGCTGTTCTACCATTTCCGGGCCGATGTCCCGATGCTGGAGGACACCGAGCGCGCGGATCACGCACAGCTCCGTTTCCGTATATCGGACGGCGCCGCCGAATACCGTATGCCCGACGGCAGCATCCACCCCGCCCCCCAAGTCCATGTCATCGGACCGACCAGCGGCGCGATGCGCGTCAAGGTGGCCGGGCCCGTCCATGTCTTCGGCTGCGGGATCACACCGGCCGGCTGGGCCGCGCTGATCGGCAACGACGCCTCCACCATGCTCAACTGCGTGTTCGACGCGCGCGATCTGTTCGGTCCGGCGACGGACGATGCGCGGGCCCGGCTCGCGCAAGCACCCGATACCAAGGCGATGGTCGCCATCGCGGAGACGCTGATCGCAAGCCTCGCGCGCGCAGCTTCGCCCGACGCCGCATTCGTCCGCCTGGTCGATGACTGGCTGGCGGCGTCCGCCTCGCCCGAGATCAGCGCTCTTGCCGCCGCGACCGGCCTTTCGGACCGCCAGCTCGAACGCAAGTGCAAGGCCCTCTATGGCGCCCCGCCCAAGCTCCTCGCCCGCAAATATCGCGCGCTCAAGGCCGCGGTGGTGTTTGCCGAGCGCAAGGCGACGCTCGACGAACTGCTCGACCGCGGCTTTTACGACCAGTCGCACCTCATTCGCGAGATGAAGCAGTTCACCGGCTGCACGCCGCGCCAGCTTCAGGAAGAGCCCACGCTGCTCGCCCAACTCACCATCTCGCAGCGCAGCGCGCTTCAGGGCCAGGTCAATCCGCTGATCAGCGATACCTGAGCTTGCCCGATTCACTGCAACGCCCGGGTTGACGCGGCACACCATCGCGCCCATCTGCCCAATCGGAACGAATCATTCCGATTTGAGAACCGTTCGCAACTGCGAAGGAAGAATGCGACTTTCGGCCCAGACAGACTATGCCGTCGTGATGCTCGCCGCCGCCGCGCGCCATTGCGGCGTCAGTGGCAGGCTCAACGCGACGCTGCTCGCCGACGAGACCGGCCTGCCCCTGCCGACGGTGCAGAAGCTGGTCAGCCGCCTGTCCTCCGCCGGCCTCATCGAATCCGCACGCGGCACCGGCGGCGGCTTCCGCCTCGCCCGTCCGCCTGCCGCGATCAGCCTCGTCGATATCGTCGAGGCGATCGAAGGCCCGATCACCCTCACCGCTTGTGTGGACAAGGGCCGCCATGACTGCTGCATCGAGGAAAGCTGCCGCGTGAAGCCGCACTGGAACGCGGTCAACGGCGCGGTTCGCTCGACGCTCGCGGGCGTCACCCTCGCCACCCTCTCGACCCAGCCGGAACCCGCCTGATGGCCACCAAGAATGCCGAGGCGCTCGCCGCCGCCAACAAGAAGTACGAATGGGGCTTCAGCTCGGACATCGAGCAGGAGTTCGCCCCCAAGGGGCTGTCCGAGGACACCGTCCGCTTCATCTCCGCCAAGAAGGGCGAGCCGGAATGGATGCTCGACTGGCGGCTCAAGGCGTATCGCCACTGGCTGACCATGACCCCGCCTGACTGGGCGAAGCTGTCGATCCCGCCGATCGACTATCAGGACGCCTATTATTACGCCGAGCCCAAGGCCAAGCCCAAGCTCGGTAGCCTGGACGAGGTCGATCCCGAGATCCTGCGCGTCTATGAGAAGCTCGGCATCCCGATCGAGGAGCAGAAGGTCCTCGCCGGCGTCGAGGGCAGCCGCAAGGTCGCGGTCGATGCGGTGTTCGACAGCGTCAGCGTCGCCACCACCTTCCGCGCCGAGCTGGAGGCCGCAGGCGTCATCTTCCGCTCGATCAGCGAGGCGATCCGCGAATATCCCGATCTGGTGAAGAAGTGGCTGGGGAAGGTCGTGCCGATGCACGACAATTACTTCGCGGCGCTCAACTGCGCGGTCTTCAGCGACGGCACCTTCGTCTACATCCCGGAGGGCGTGCGCTGCCCGATGGAGCTGTCGACCTATTTCCGCATCAATGCCGAAAATACCGGCCAGTTCGAGCGCACGCTGATCGTCGCCGACAAGGGCAGCTACGTCTCGTACCTCGAAGGCTGCACCGCCCCGATGCGCGACGAGAACCAGCTCCACGCCGCCGTCGTGGAACTCGTCGCGCTCGACGATGCCGAGATCAAATATTCGACCGTCCAGAACTGGTATCCCGGCGACGAGGACGGCAAGGGCGGCATCTATAATTTCGTGACCAAACGTGCGCTGTGCCAAGGGAAGAATTCCAAGGTCAGCTGGACCCAGGTCGAGACCGGCAGCGCCATCACCTGGAAATACCCGTCCTGCGTGCTCGCGGGGGAGAACAGCGTCGGCGAATTCTATTCGGTCGCGGTCACCAACAACCGCCAGCAGGCCGATACCGGCACCAAGATGATCCATCTCGGCAAGAACAGCCGTTCGACGATCATCTCCAAGGGCATCAGCGCCGGGCGCAGCGACAACACCTATCGCGGCCTCGTCCGCGTCGGCCCGACGGCGGAGAATGTCCGCAACTTCACCCAGTGCGACAGCCTGCTGCTCGGCGACCAGTGCGGCGCACACACCGTGCCCTATATCGAGGTGCGCAACCCCAGCGCGCAGATCGAGCATGAGGCGACCACCAGCAAGATCAGCGAGGACCAGCTCTTCTACGCGATGCAGCGCGGCCTCGACCAGGAGGCCGCGGTCGCGCTGATCGTCAACGGCTTTGCCAAGGAGGTGCTCCAGCAGCTCCCGATGGAGTTCGCGGTCGAGGCGCAGAAGCTGCTCGGCATCAGCCTTGAGGGCAGCGTCGGTTGATTCTCGCCGCCGCCCTCCTCCTCGTCGCGCAACAGGGCGCTGCCGTGCCCGAGCCGGAATATGAGGAAGTGGTCGTCACCGCGACCGCGGGCCGCGTCGCGCTCGTCTTCGACAAGGCTGCAGACGGCCGCCTGATCAATTGCCGCGTGTTCAAGTCGAGCGGCGTCGCCACCGTCGACGCCCGCGCCTGCACCTCGCTCCCCGATTGTCTGACCTCGACCAAGGGCCAGCAATTCTGCGGCGAAGGCAGCATCCCGCTGATGGCGGTAGAGGTTAAGCCGAAGCCCGAGGAACCCAAGCTCGGCCTCGGCGTCACGCTCAAGCCCGACCCGCCCAAGATTCCCGCGGTCGGCCCGCTGGTCTCGACCGAGACCGAGGACGACCCCAACCGCCTCAGCAAGCTCCCGCCCCCACCCAAGGCGGACAACGGCCCGCCCGCGATCACCTTCAGCAGCGGCCAGACGGACGAACCGCGGTGATCGCCGCAGAACCGAATTCAACGGAAAGACCCATGCTCGTAATCGAAAACCTCCACGCCGAAATCGACGGCAAGCCGATCCTCAAGGGCCTCAGCCTGTCCGTCAACGCGGGCGAGGTGCACGCGATCATGGGCCCCAACGGCGCGGGCAAGTCGACGCTCGGCTATGTCCTCGGCGGCCGTCCCGGCTATGAAGTCACCGAAGGCTCGGTGAGCTTCGACGGCCAGGATCTGCTCGACCTCGATCCGCACGCCCGCGCCGCCGCTGGGCTGTTCCTCGGCTTCCAGTATCCGGTCGAGATCCCCGGCGTGTCCAACGTCCAATTCCTGCGCGAAAGCCTCAACAGCCAGCGCCGCGCGCGCGGCGAGGCACCGCTGTCGGGTGCCGAGTTCCTGAAGCTCGCCCGCGCCCAGGCCGGCGCGCTGGAGATGGACGCCGAGATGCTCAAGCGCCCGGTCAATGTCGGCTTTTCGGGCGGCGAGAAGAAGCGCAACGAAATGGTCCAGATGGGCATTCTAAACCCCAAATTCGCGGTGCTGGACGAGACCGATTCCGGGCTCGACATCGACGCGCTGCGCATCGTCGGCGAAGGCATCAACCGCATCATGCGCGCACCCGACAAGGCGGTGCTGCTGATCACCCACTATCAGCGCCTGCTCGATTATGTGAAGCCCGACGCGGTCCACATCCTCGCCGACGGCCGCATCGTGAAGACCGGCGGCCCCGAACTCGCGCTCGAGCTTGAGCGCGAAGGGTACGCGCAGGTGGCGGCCTGAACCGATGAGCACCCTCACCCTTCCCTCCCCGCGTGAGGAAGCGTGGCGCTGGAGCGATCTCGACACGCTCCGCGCCGCCGCGGATTCGGTGCCCGAGGCGACCGGGGTCGATCCCTCGACCCTGTTCCTCGACATCGCCGGCCCGCGCCTGCTGTTCGTCGACGGCGCGTTTGAACCCGCGCATAGCCGTCCCGGCCCGGTTCAGCTCACGGCTCTGGAGATGACCGGCGATCACCCGCTCGGCCGGCTTGCCCAGGGCGAAGGCTGGGTGCTGCGCCTCGATGCCGCGGCCGCCACCAACCCGGTCCAGATCGTCCATCTCGGCACCGGCGGCGAGAACCATGTCCCGGCCCGGATCGACATGGCCGACGACGCCGTCGCCACGGTGATCGAGACGTATGCCGGCCGCGGCTGGACCAACCGGCTCCTCCACGCCTCGCTTGGCAAGGGCGCCCGCCTCCAGCGCGCCGTCCGCCTATTGCAGGACGAAGGCTTCGTCTCCATCCGTGACGAAGCGCAGATCGGCGAAGCTGCCAGCTACGTATCGACCTTCCTCGGTGCCGGCGGCAGCGGCAGCCGCATCGACGGCTTCCTGCGTCTCGACGGCATCGGCGCCTATGCCGAAATGGGCGGCGCGCTGCTCACCCGCGGCGAACAGAAACAGGAAGCCGCTGTCGCGGTCCACCACGCCGCGATCGAGGGCACCAGCCGCCAGATCTGGCGCGCGGTCGCCGCCGACGCCTCGACCGCCAGCCTCGCCGCCCGTGCCGAAGTCGCCCGCCACGCGCAGAAGACCGACGGCGAACAATCGTTGCGCGGCCTGCTCTTGAAGCGCACAGCGACGGTCAATTTAAAGCCGGAGCTCGAAATCTTCGCCGATGACGTGAAGTGCGCCCATGGCGCCACGGTCGGCGAGCTCGACGCCAAGGCTTTGTTCTACATGCAGTCGCGCGGCATCCCGGAGCCGCAGGCCAAGGCGCTGCTCACCCGCGCCTTCGTCGCCGACGCCCTCGACCGGATCGGCGACGAGACGGTGCGCGATACCTTCGCTGCCGACGCCGAGAAATGGCTGGAGGCCGCACTGTGAGCGTCACGACCACCACCGCCCCGCTGGACGTCCTCGCGGATTTCCCCGCAATCCCGCAGGGCTGGGCCTATCTCGATACCGCCGCGACCTCGCAGAAGCCTCGCCCGGTCATCGACGCGATCACCCGCGCCTATGACCGCGACTATGCGACCGTGCATCGCGGCGTTTATCAGCGCTCGGCCGACATGACGCTGGCGTTCGAGGCCGCACGCCGCCGCGTTGCCCGCTTCATCGGGGGCCAGGAGAACGAGATCGTCTTCGTCCGCGGTGCGACCGAGGGTATCAACCTCGTCGCGCAGTGCTGGGCGGGTACCGTGCTCAAGCCCGGCGACCGCATCCTGCTGAGCCAGCTCGAGCATCACAGCAACATCGTGCCATGGCAGATGGTTGCCGAGCGCACCGGCGCCGCGATCGACGTCGTCCCGTTGACCGAAGACCACCGCATCGACCTCGAAGCGATGGCGGCGATGCTGACGCCGCAGCACAAGCTGGTCGCGCTCGCCCATGTCTCGAACGTGCTCGGCTCGGTGCTCGACGCCAAGCGCGCCGCCGGGCTTGCGCACGCCGTCGGCGCCAAGCTGCTGCTCGACGGCTGCCAGGCGGTTCCGCGCCTGCCCGTCGACGTCGCCGATCTCGATTGCGACTTCTATGTCTTCTCGGGCCACAAGCTCTACGGCCCGACGGGGATCGGGGTGCTGTGGGGCCGCTACGACCTGCTCGACGCGATGCCCCCCTATCAGGGCGGCGGATCGATGATCGACCGTGTAACGTTCGAGAAGACGACCTACGCTCCGCCGCCGGGCCGGTTCGAGGCGGGAACGCCGCACATCACCGGCGTGATCGGCCTCCACGCCGCGATCGACTATGTCGACGACATCGGCCTCGATCGCATCCATGCGCACGAAACCGCGCTGGTGACCGCGGCGCGTGAGGCGCTGGCGGGTCTCAACAGCGTCCGCGTCTATGGCCCGGCCGACAGCGCCGGCATCGTCAGTTTCGAGGTTCAGGGGGTGCATCCCCACGACGTCGCCACCATATTGGACGAGGGCAATGTCGCGATCCGCGCGGGCCATCATTGCGCGCAGCCGCTGATGGATGTGCTGGGGGTGGCGGCCACGGCCCGAGCCAGCTTCGGCGTCTACAACGGCGCGGCGGACATCGACGCGCTGGTCAAGGGTATTGAAAGAGTGACGAGGATCTTCGGGTGAACGAGGCAGGCAAGATCGAGGTTGAGGAAGTGGCAGCCGTGACGCCGCCGCCGAAAGCGCGTGTCGAGGACACGCCACGCGAAACCTTCGAGCGCAAGCGCGACTATCTCGACGGCTTCCTCTCGCAGAAGCCCGCCGATCTTCCGGCGGGGGAGCCCGGCGGCGCGACCTATGACGCGATCATCGATGCGCTCAAGGAAATCTACGATCCCGAAATTCCGGTGAACATCTACGACCTCGGGCTGATCTACAATGTCGAGGTCACGGGCGATGGCCATGCCGTGGTGACGATGACGCTTACCACCCCGCACTGCCCCGTCGCCGAATCCATGCCGGGTGAGGTCGAGCTGCGTGTCGGCGCCGTTCCCGGCGTCGGCCATGCCGAGGTCAACCTCGTCTGGGACCCGCCCTGGGACCCGCAGAAGATGAGCGATGAGGCCCGGCTCGAACTGGGGATGCTGTGATGACCGACGTGAAGACCCGCGCCCGCCCCGCCGCGATCCTGCTGACCCCCGCATCGGAGGCGCGCATCGCCGACCTGATGTCGCGGGCACCCGAAGGCGCGATCGGCGTCAAGCTCTCGACCCCGCGCCGCGGCTGCTCGGGCCTTGCCTATTCGGTCGACTATGTCACCGCCGCGAACCCGATGGACGAGCGCATCGACACGCCCGGCGGCACCTTGTTCGTCGATGGCGGATCGGTGCTCTACCTGATCGGATCGACGATGGACTGGGTGGAGGATGATTTCACCGCGGGCTTCGTCTTCAACAACCCCAACGCCAAGGGCGCGTGCGGCTGTGGCGAGAGCTTCACTGTCTGACGAAACGCCACCCAGGTCCAAGGCAGCGAAGAACGCGGCGATCGCGGCCGCGGTGCTGCTCGCGCCCGGCGGCTTCATCCTCGGCGGTTTGCTGATCGCGCGCGCGGTCAAGAAACGGCGCGAGGCGAAGGACGAGACAGCGGACTAGGTCGCGAACAGCTGCCCGATATCGCGGAACGCCTTGAATTCCAGCGCGTTGCCCGCCGGATCGTGGAAAAACATCGTTGCCTGCTCGCCCGGCTTGCCAGCGAAGCGGATATGCGGCGGAATCACGAACTCGGTCCCCGCACCACGCAGCCGCTCGGCGAGCGCGTGCCACTCGTCCCAATCGAGCACCAGCCCGAAATGCGGCACCGGCACCGCATCGCCATCCACCGCGTTGCGCGTCCGCACCCCAGCGCCCTCGCCCTTGTGCAGCACCAGCTGATGCCCGCGAAAATCGAAGTCGATCCAGTGCCCCGGATCCTCGCGCCCCTGCGGGCAACCGAGCAGCTCGCCGTAAAAGGCCCGCCCCGCCTCCAGATCGTCGACCGGAATGGCAAGGTGGAACAGCGGCGTCACATCCAGCCTTCCAGCACCTGATCGGGCGGACGGTGGCCATCGGCCCAGAAGCGGATATTGGCGATCACCTTCTCGCCCGTCGCGTGCCGGCCCTCATAGGTCGCGCTGCCCATATGCGGGGTCATCACGACATTGGGCAGCGCCAGCAGCCGCGGGTCGATCTGCGGCTCGAACCGCCACACGTCCAGCCCCGCCCCCGCCAGCCGTCCGGCCTCGAGCGCATCGACCATCGCCTCCTCGTCGACGATCCCGCCGCGCGAGGCATTGATCAGATAGACTTGCGGCCCGAGCAGCCCGATTCGCCGCGCGTCGATCAGGTCGCGGCTCTCCTCGTTGAGCGGCGTGTGGATCGTCAGGATATCGATCTCGCGCAGCATCGCGTCGAGATCGCCATGCCAGGCCGCCCCAAGCTCGGCTTCCACCACCTCGGGCAAACGGTGGCGGTTGTGGTAGTGGATCGACAGGCCGAACGCCCGTGCGCGCCGCGCCACCGCCTGACCGATCCGGCCCATGCCGACGATGCCCAGTTTCTTCCCGCCGATGCGGTGCCCCAGCATCCCGCCCGGCGACCAGCCCTTCCACTGGCCCGATCGCACCAGCTTCTCGCCCTCGGCCAGCCGGCGCGGGACCGAGACGATCAGCGCCATCGTCATGTCGGCGGTGTCTTCGGTCAGGACGCCGGGCGTGTTGGTGACGACGATGCCGCGCGCTCGCGCCGCCTTCAGGTCGATATGGTTCACCCCCGATCCGAAGTTGGCGATCAGCTTCAGCCGCTCGCCCGCCGCAGCGATGAGGTCGGCATCGATCGTATCGGTCACGGTGGGCACCAGCACGTCGCAATCCGCGACCGCCGCCAGCAACGCCGCGCGGTCCATCGCCTCGTCCGACTGGTTGAAACTCGTATCGAACAGCTCACCCATCCGCGCGGCGATCGCGTCGGGCAATTCGCGCGTCACGGCCACGCGGGGCCGGGCGGGTCGGGGCGCTTGTACCATCCCGGTCCGGATGGCCCCAGCGCGCGCCTCAGTCAACGGTTGATGCGGCGCAACGCCTCGAAGTAAACGGATCCCATCACTTGGGGGTTTGGAATGTTACGAACGGTGCTCGGGATATTGGTGGCGGCGGCGCTCGGCCTCGGCGCCATCGCACAAGCCTCGGCCCAGCAGCGCAAGCCGCCCTATTACGCCTCGATCAGCGCGGGCAAGGCGAACATGCGCACCGGCCCGGGGCGCAACTATCCCACCAGCTGGCTCTACCGCCGTGCCGATCTGCCGGTGAAGGTGGTCGAAATCTACAATGACTGGCGCAAGGTCGAGGATCCCGACGGCACCCAGGGGTGGATGCTGGTCGGCCTGCTCTCTGCCCAGCGTACCGGCATCGTCGTCGGCACGATCGTCGAACTGCGCGACAGTCCCCGCCTCAACGCCCGCGTCAACTGGCGCGCGGCGCCGGGCGTGGTCGGCCGCATCAGCAAATGCCAGCGCGGCTGGTGCTGGTTCGACGTCCGCGGCCGCGGCGGTTATGTCGAGCAGAACCGCATCTGGGGCACCGAGCCGGGCGAGGAAGTGCCCTAGCGACGGAACCGCGATGGCTGGACTCCGGAAATCGCGGGCCGGCAGCAAGCTGCCGCGAAGTTGACGAAGTTGCGCGGAACGCGATTCATTCTGTCAACTTCGTCGCCTTTCTCCGGTGGAGGTTCCGGATCGCCACGCAACCGGGCGAATCGACGTGATCAAAGAGCGGCCGCGATGCGGCGCATCGATGCAAGCAAACCAATTCCAACATTGCAAGCGGGGCAGCTATCGGGTGGAAAGCTGCCAGCCTACTTTCGTCAGGAGGTTCTGTGACCTTGCGACGATGGTTCGGCTGTGGCGAGCAGCCGATCAAGCTCGGCCGTTGCGGCGCGGTCCCAGAAGGTGCGGCCGAGCATCTCCTGAACGCGGCAGATGCCTGATTCGAGATCCGAGGCGTCACTGAAGCTGTTCACGTCTCGTGCCTCCTCCAGCGCAGCGGAAGCAAACGCGACCGGCGTCATGACCGTCTGCGCCGCCTTGAACAGGCCAAGCCACGCCTTCTCGTACTTCACCGTCTGCCACTGCTGGAGGAAGAACCAGAGGCCAAAGCGCACCGCGGCGGGGGTGGCGAAGCCGGTCCGCCGCGCCATCGCTGGGAAGACCTTGCTGGCCGCGAAATAATCATGCTCCTGATCGACCGCGACGACCCAACCCCGCAGGGCATCGAAGCCCAGATCATCCAGCATGGCCAGTGTCAACGCCGTCTCCGACAGCGCGGCGGGGCTGTGGTCGGACGGGCCTGACGCGATCGAGCCGAAATAGGTCTCGCCCAGCGTTCGTGCGGCGACGCCGTAGCTTTTCAGCAGCGCCCGAAGCTCCGGCAGAACGATCTCGATATCGTCCGCCGCCATGTCGCGAACCGTTTCGAAAAACTTCTTCTCGCCGATAGTGCGCTTGTCCACGCGAAACTGGAGCTGGAGCTGCCCGCCGAACACCAGAGCCGCCAGGCCCTGCCCATCGATCCTGCTGCGAAGTTCCCGCAGGGTTGCCGCGACGTCGGCACCCGTCCAACCATCGCAATCCACGATCTGGCGGGAACGCTGCCGAACCAGTGCCTTGATCGCATTGATAGCCGTCTCGCTCGGGATAAGCTTCGCTGGCTTCGGTGCCCCCGCAACCATCGAGACAGGGCCGGTGACGCCATCGAACGCGACGTGACGCTGAGCAAAGTCGGTGACCGTGACGGTAAGCGCCGCCAACACCTGTGACGGGACTTCGCGTACCCCTTGCGCCCACTTGACCGTGAAGCCCTGCCCGTCATCGTCCCACTCGATCCCGCAGATCCAGTCATACATCCAGCGCGCCCATCGTAGCTCCGGCGCGTCCTCTGGAAGGCCGCGGAGCCATGCGTCGCGCGCATCCCATTCATCTCCGCTCTGCCGGTCGCTCAGGTGTTGGAGCGTGGCGAACGCCGCGTCATCCAGTTCGTCATAGCGGACGATCAGCCGCCGCTCGAAAGCGATCGGATCAAGCCGGAACAGATCGAGAGCTCGGCCGAACCGCGGGGTACTCCCCTCGAGATCGGGATGCGCGTCCTGCTCGACCGGTACCGCATCCGCCAGGGGGAAAATCCGCGAGAGGAGCGGCCGGAAACGGCTTGCCATTCGCGGTTTTGCGGAGCCGATGATCGGTGCGGAATGCGTACGCAGTCCCCAGCGCCCGTCGGGACTGAACCATCGAAGGCGTTGGTCCAGGTGAGGGTAATGATGGGCGGGCAGGTCCATGGCACTCACGCGCGCCTCGCCGCTCACCGGATCGAGCACGGCGATCGCGCGTGGGCCGATACAGACGATCCGCCCGTCGTCACGGGGCAGAAGCACGGATGCCGAAAAGTCCTGCGCGATCAGAATCTGACGGTTCACCCGGCCGTCGACCGACAGCTGGCGCACATATTGCCACGGGTTCGGGTAGACACCGTCAGGCTTCCGCGATGATTCGACGATGAAGACCGACTGGTGGAACGGCGCATAGCACCAAGAGAATGTGTTGTTCTCTCGGCTATGGGCCCATAGCCGGTCGTTGGTTTCGATGTTGGTTCGACGGCGTTCGACCGTGTCGAAGATCGCGACGCTAGTGCTTCGCGAGCCGATCCTTCCAATCGCCAGGATGAACCGCCCGTCGAGCGCGAACAGCTCGCCACGGCGGTCCTCGAACGGCAGGAAGTGCCACGCATTTGGAGTTCCGGCATCCACTTCGGCAGCGGTCAGGTCCGGATCGAGCGAGAAAGTTCGGATCTCCATGCTCGACAGGAATGACCGTTGAAGATCAGGGATGCAACATTGGCTGTCTCGCCGGAGAAGTATTTACCGTTACTCTAAGGGGCCAGCCGTCATCGGGTGTGAGCTTGGTGACCGGCCTCACGATGACGCTGTGAAGAACCGGGAATCGGTGGTTGGCGGGTGCCGGCGCCTTCGCATGTCCGCAATGGGGTCGTTAGCGGTCGTCCACGCCTTCCGTCATCCCGGCCTTGTGCCGGGATCCATCTGGAGGAGAACCGGAAGCAAGCGGCTCGATCGCTTCGCCCTGCAATCAGTCCTGTTGCTCGATCACCTTGCGGAAATACACCACCCGCTCGGTCTCCTCGAAGCCGAGACCGCGGTGAAAGGCGTGGCTCTGGACATTCGTCAACGCGGCGTCCGAACCCAGTTCGGTGCAGCCGCCATGGCGCCCCCAGGCCTCCACCGCCGCCAGCAGCGCGCCCGCAACCCCGGCACGCCGGCTCGGCGGGGCGACATAGATGCCCTCCAGAAATGCTACGGGAGAGGTGTCGCAGCCATTGACATAGTCATGCCGGATCGCGGCTTCGGCAAAGCCTACGGCCTCGTCGCCGCTAATCGCCAGGAAGCAGATCTGCTCCCGGCCCTCTGCCATCTCGGCAATGAACTCGACGATCTCGGTTGCGTGTTCGTCGCGGCTGCCTTCGGGCCACAGCGCTTCGCGCAGCGAGGCCCACGCCTCTTTGTGCGCCGCGCCGGCAGTGACGATTTCCAGCAGCACGATTACCTCGCCAACAACTTTCCTGCATGCCCCGATGCGCGCCTGGCTCCGGCTACGCCACGAATCGCCTCAGTGCATCAGCTCGACCGCCATTGCCGTCGCCTCGCCGCCGCCGATGCACAGCGAAGCCAGTCCGCGCTTCTGGCCGCTGTTCTGCAGCGCAGCGAGCAGCGTGGCGAGAATGCGCGCGCCGCTCGCCCCGACCGGATGGCCGAGCGCGCAGGCGCCGCCATTGACGTTGAGCACGTCGTGCGAGATCGACAGGTCGCGCATCGCGATCATCGCGACCACCGCGAACGCCTCGTTCACCTCGAACAGATCGACGTCGCCGATGCCCCAGCCCGCCTTGCCGAGCGCCTTTTGCATCGCGAACACCGGCGCGGTGGTGAAGCGCGCGGGCAGATGCGCGTGCGCCGCATGCGACACGATCCGCGCGACCGGGTCGAGGCCGAGGCGCTCGGCGACCGATGCGCGCGTCAGCACCAGCGCCGCCGCGCCGTCGGAGATCGACGAAGCGTTGGCCGCGGTGATCGTGCCGTCCTTGGCGAAGGCGGGCTTGAGCGTCGGGATCTTCGAGGGGTCGGCCTTGGCCGGCTGTTCGTCCTTGTCCACGGTCACCACGCCCTTGCGCGTCTTGATCTCGACCGGGGTGATCTCGCGGTCGAACCCGCCGGTCTGCTGCGCCTTCTGCGCGCGCATCAGGCTGGCGATCGCGAATTCGTCCTGCGCCTCGCGGGTGAACTGGTATTCGGTCGCGATCTCCTCGGCGAACGTCCCCATCGCCCGGCCCGGCTCATAGGCATCCTCGAGCCCGTCGAGGAACATATGATCGAACAGCCGGTCATGCCCGATCCGCGCGCCGCTGCGATGCTTCATCGACAGATAGGGCGCGTTGGTCATGCTCTCGAGCCCGCCCGCAACGAGCAGGTCGACCGATCCCGCCGCCAGCGCCTCGGCGCCCATGATCGCGGCCTGCATCCCCGATCCGCACATCTTGTTGACCGTCGTGGCCTCGACGTGATCGGGCAGACCCGCCTTGCGCGCCGCCTGCCGCGCCGGCGCCTGGCCCAGGCCGGCAGGCAGCACACAGCCCATATAGATGCGCTCGACCGCCTCCCCTTTCAGCCCCGCGCGCTCGACCGCTGCGCCCACCGCCGCTGCGCCCAGCTCGGTAGCCGTCGCGTCGGACAGCACGCCCTGCATGCTCCCCATCGGGGTACGGGCATAGGATATGATGACGACAGGATCGGTGGACATGATCGCCTCTCCGCGAGTTTGAATGTTGGCCGCGATCTAGGCCCGGTATCTCGCAATTGCAAAACAGGAAGCGATCATGGAACCAGTCGAGATTGTCAGATGGGCGGCTTCGATCAGCGGAATCGTCGCCGCCTTCATGATCGCGCTGGATCATGGCAGGCGCGTGACCGGCCTTGGCTTTGCATTGTTCGTCGTCTCCAGCCTGGCCTGGATCACCGGCGCATTGATCGGCGGGGACGAACCATTGCTCTCGCAAAACCTTGTTCTGTTCGGCATCAACGTCTTTGGCGTCTATCGTTACCTGATCCGGAAGAACCCGCTTGATTGAATCCTGGATATGGCCCGCCGCGCTTGGCGTGCTCGGCCTGATCTTCGGCAGCTTCATCGCCACCGTCGCGCTGCGCTGGCCCGAAGGGCGCAGCGCGCTGCGCGGCCGCTCGCAATGCGATTCGTGCCGCAAGGCGCTGCGCGCGCATGAGCTGGTGCCATTGCTCAGCTATGCGCTCCAGCGGGGCCGGTGCCGGGCCTGTGGCGCTGCGATCCACCCCGGGCATCCTGGCGTGGAGGTTGCGGGCATGCTGATCGGCATCGCCGCCGGGCTCGTCGCTCCCGGCTGGCACGGTGTTGCCGGCGCGGTGTTCGGCTGGCTGCTGCTGGCGCTCGCCGCGCTCGATCTCGCCGCCTTCTGGCTGCCCAACGCCCTCACCGCCCTGCTCGCGCTTGCCGGTATCGTCGATGGCCTGTTCTTTCCGCCCAACTTGGCCGACCGCCTGCTTGGCGGGCTGTTCGGCTTCGGGCTGCTCTGGCTCGTCGCCTTCACCTACCGCCACGTCCGCGGACGCGAGGGGCTGGGCGGGGGCGATCCCAAGATGTTCGGCGGCATCGGCCTGTGGCTCGGCGCCTCGATGCTCGCCCCCGTGCTGCTCGCCGCCAGCCTTATCGGCCTCGCCGTGGCGCTGGCCGTGCGGATTTCGGGCCGCAAAATGGAGATGACGAGCCGCCTCCCACTCGGCACATTGCTCGCCGTCGCCGCCTTTCCGGCATGGCTCTATTCGACGGGGGTTTAGATGCGCGAGATTCTCGATCGCCAGCGCGCCGCGTTCATGGCCGAATTGCCCGTCCCGATCGACCTGCGCCGCGATCGCCTCCGCCGCGCCGTCGCGATGGTCAAGGACAATGCCGCGCGTTTCTGCGATGCGCTGAGCGAGGATTTCGGCCATCGCAGCCCGCGCCAGTCGATGATCACCGATGTCGTCGCTTCGGTTTCACCGCTCAAGCACGCCGAGAAGATGGTCACCCGCTGGGCAAGGCGGGAGAAGAAGCCGGTGATGTTCCCGCTCGGCCTGCTCGGCGCCAGAGCCTGGGTCGAATATCAGCCCAAGGGGGTGGTCGGGATCATCGCGCCGTGGAACTTCCCGGTGAACCTCGTCATGTCGCCGCTCGCCGGCGTGTTCGCCGCGGGCAACCGGGCGATGGTCAAGACCAGCGAATTCACCCCGGCCACCGCCGCGCTGTTCGAGGAGCTCTGCCCCCGCTATTTCGATCCGGCCGAACTCGCCTTCGTCAGCGGCGGGCCCGAGGTCGGGCAAGCCTTTTCCGCGCTCCCCTTCGACCATCTGCTCTTCACCGGCGCCACCGGGATCGGTCGCCACATCCTCCACGCCGCCGCCGACAATCTGACGCCGGTGACGCTCGAGCTGGGCGGTAAATCCCCCGCGATCCTCGGCCGCTCGGCCAATCTGGCGCAAGCGACCGAGCGGGTGGCGATGGGCAAGATGCTCAACGCAGGCCAGATCTGCATCGCTCCCGATTATCTGATGGTCGCTGCCGAACAGGAGCAGGCCGCCGTCGACGGCCTCGTCCGCGCCGCCTCCGCGATGTACCCGACCCTGCTGTCGAACCCCGATTACACCACGATCATCAACGACCGCCATTTCGCGCGCCTCACCGCCGCGATCGATGACGCCCGCGCCAAAGGCGCCGAGGTCATCGCGGTCAATCCGGCCAACGAGGATTTCGCGGCGTCGAATGCGCGGAAGCTCCCGCTCCACATCATCCGCAACGCGACCGACGACATGACGGTGATGCAGGAGGAAATCTTCGGGCCGCTCCTTCCGGTCCGCAAGTATGACAGCATCGACGGCGCAATCGGCGAAGTGAACCGCCGCGACCGTCCGCTTGCGCTCTATTATTTCGGGAATGACGAAGCCGAGCGGCGCCGCGTGCTCGATCGCACGATATCGGGCGGGGTCAGCCTCGACGATACCATTTTCCACGTCTCGATGGAGGAACTGCCCTTCGGCGGCATCGGCCCGTCAGGCATGGGCGCCTATCATGGCGAGCCGGGCTTCCGCACCTTCAGCCACGCCAAGTCGGTGTTCAAGCAATCGCGGTTCGACGTCGCCGGCCTTGGCGGGCTCAAGCCACCCTATGGCAGGAAGACCGACGCCGCGATCAAGCAGCAGCTCGGCTAAAGCCCCTCAAGCCATTCCGCGACCATCGCCCGTCCGGCCTTCACCGCGCCCGGCCCATGCCGATCGTGCTGGCCGCGCAGCTGGTCAACCGTCAGACCCGCCTGCCCGACATAGTCGTCGGAACCGTCCAGCCATTCTTCGAAGCGCGGATCCTCGCCCATCTCGGCATGGAATTGCAGCGCCAGCACTTCCGGCCCCCGCCGGAACGCCTGGTGCCGATAGGCATCGGTCGAGGCCAGCAGCTCAACCCCCTCCGGAAGCGGGAAGGTGTCGCCATGCCAGTGCAGCACCGGCACGCCCTCGACATGCCGTAGCGGCGAGACCGCCCCGGCTTCGCTCAACGCGACCGGCGCGAACCCGACCTCCTTGGCCGGCCCCGAATAGACCGTCGCCTCCATCGCCGCCGCGATCATCTGCGCGCCCAGACACACGCCCAACGTCGGCAAGCCCAGCGAAATCCGGCTTGCCAGCCGGTCGATCTCGCAATCGATCCACGGATGGGCGTCGCGTTCGTACACGCCCATCGGCCCGCCCATCAGGATCAGCAGATCGGGCGTGTTGAAATTGACCCGCGCGAAGTCCGGATCGGTCACGTCGATCCGGTCGAGGTGATAGCCCGCGTCTTCCACCGGCTGGCGGAACCCCGCGATCCCCTCGAACGGGACATGGCGGATGATGAGTCCCTTCTTCATGCCGCCATGAGCTAGCGTTGCGCGTGCTCCAATCCAACCTAGTCTCGCTTTGCAAGCGGCAAGCTGGTCTCAGGCGATAGCCCAGCGGAACCGCCCGGTCAGCGGATGCGCGCTCAGCGCGTCCTCCTCGCGGGCGCCGGCGCCGATATTGTGGATCACCAGCCAGCCGTTCGGCCCGCGCCGGTCGGAAACGATGCCGGTATGCGGCAACCGTCCCCCGACCAGGCTGGTGAAGATATCGCCCGGCTGCCAGCCGTCGGGCGCCGCGGGAAGCGGCAACGCCGCGCCGCGGCGGCGAAAATAGGTGGCAAGGTTGGGAACGCGGCGATGGTCGATATTGCGGTCGGGGCTGCGGAGTCCCCAGTTGCGCGGATAGGCCGCGAACTGCGCGCGCATGTCGGCGTTGAGCAGCGCCTGCAGATCGAGCGCCAGCGCATCGCGATAGGCACGGATCAGCACGTCGGTGCACACGCCCTTCGCCCGCGGCACGTCGCCATTGGGGAAGGGGATGCGCGAATAGGCCGGGTCATAATGCAGCGTCACGCCCACCTGCCGCCGTGCCGCGGCGACCAACGCCTTGGCGCTGCCCGGTCTCGCCGCCGCAGGCAGGACGAACCCCGCCGCGCCGCACGCCATCCCGGCGAGCATCGCACGGCGGGTCGTGTCCAAGCGGTCAGTCCCCGGTCAGGATGCGGTCGACCAGCTGCTTCACCGTCGGCACGAACCCGTTCGAGTAAAAGGGGTCGCGCTTGAAGTTGTACGCGGCGTGACCCGCGAACATCAGATTCTGGTCGGTATCGCCGCCATGCGCGATATCCTGCAGCGTCTTCTGAATGCAGAAGCTGCGCGGATCGGCGAGGCGCCCGGTCGAATTGGTCTCGGTATCCGCCCAGGACGAGAAGCTGCACTGGCTGAGGCAGCCCATACAGTCCTTCTGATCCTTGCGGATCACGCCCTGCTCTTCCTGATCGACAAAGACGAGCGTGTTGTCGGGTGTCTTGAGCGCGTTGGTGAAGCCCAGGCCCACCCACTCGCGCGCGCGCAGCAGATCGTTGCGCGTCACCCAGAAATTCTTGCCCTTCACGCCCGCATCGAGCTGGAAGGTGTGGTCGCCCGCTTCCTCGGTCGAATAGGGGATCTGGCGCTCCGACCGCGCCTCGAGGTTGCGCAGGAACGGATTGCGCACCGCGGAGGAATAGAAGCCGGTCGGCGAGAAACGGTGGAGGAGCACATCGCCCTCCTCGATCTCCATCAGCTTCGACTTCCAGCCCTCGGGGATCGGGCTTTCCTGGGTCAGCAGCGGACGCGTGCCGAACTGGAAGGCGATCGTGCCGAGCTCGGGATTGTCGATCCAGTCGTTCCAGTCGCGCAGATACCAGACGCCGCCGGCCATCACGATCGGCACATCGTCGCTGATCCCGCCCTCGCGCATCACCGCGCGCAGCTCCTTGACGCGCGGGTACGGATCCTGCGGCGCGCGCGGGTCTTCGGCGTTGGACAGGCCGTTATGCCCGCCCGCGAGCCAGGGATCCTCATAGACCACCGCCGCCAGCCATTCGCTCGCCTTGGAATAGGCGCGCTTCCACAGCGCGCGGAAGGCGCGGCCGGAACTGACGATCGGCAGATAGCTGACGCCATAGGACGCCGCGATCTCGCTCAGCTTGTAGGGCATGCCCGCCCCGCAGGTGACGCCGGAGACCATGCCGCGCGTGCGCTCGAGCACACCGTGCAGCACCCGCTGCGCGCCGCCCATCTCCCACAGCACGTTGATGTTGATCGCCCCCTTGCCTCCGGCGATCTCGAACGCTTTCTTGACCTGCTGCACCGCGCCTTCGATGGCGTAGGCGATCAGCTCCTCGTGCCGCTCGCGGCGGGTCAGCGCATTGTAGACCTGGGGAATGATCTTGCCTTCGGCGTCATAGCTGTCGGCGTTGACCGCACTCACCGTGCCGATTCCGCCCGCCGCTGCCCAGGCCCCCGCCGAAGCATGATTGGTCGCCGCAACCCCCTTGCCGCCCTCCACCAGAGGCCAGACTTCCTGACCATTGTAGATGATCGGCTTCAAACCCTTGAACAACGACACCCTCCGAAAAAATTCGCGCAACTTTAGCCGCGATGCGGCCTCTTAGCGAGGGGAATCAAGCCTGCGCCCCGATCCCGCCATCCCGCCGCCATGATCCTGTAGGCGCCCAGCCGCGCCCCGGAACCCTATCCCAGCACACCCGGCCGCTTCACCGCGTCCGCATAGAGCGCGGCATAGGCCGCAATCATCGCCTTCTCGTCGAACAACGCATGGGCGCGCGCCTGGTTCGCCTTGCCCAGCGCCGCGCGGACGTCGGGGTGCGAGGCGAGGATCTCGATCCGGTCGCGCAGCTGCACCGGATTCCAGTCCTCGGAGATCAGCGTCAGATTCTCCGGCGCGATCATCTGCGCGACATCGCCCACCGGCGTCGATGCGACCGGCAGCCCCGCCGCCATCGCCTCCATCAGCGCGATCGGCTGCTGCTCGCTCTTGGACGAGAGCGCGAAGATATCGAACAGCCCCATATAGCGGTGCGGATCGGGAACGAAGCCGGGAAGCAGCACGGTCTTCTCCAGGCCCATATTGTCGATTGCGTCCTGGATCGCCTCGCGCTCCGGCCCCTCGCCGACGATCACCAGCTGCGCGCGGGTCTTCATGCCGCCCATCGCGCGGACCAGCATCGGCAGATCCTTCACCTCGCGCAGCCCCGCGACCGTGCCGACCACGACATGCCCGGGCAGCCGCTTGAAGCCGGGAAGCGCTCTCGCATCCGGCTTGCGCGCATAGGCGGCGACGTCGATGCCGTTGGAGATGCGATGCAGCCGTTCGGCCGGCTGCTTCCATGCCTTGCGCGCGACGCGCTCCAGCAGGTGCGAGGGCACGACCAGCGCGTGCGCGGCGCCCAGCGCGATGCGGCGGTACATGTTGCGCATCGGGTTGAGCCGTGCCGCCTCGTCGGCATTGAACCCGTCCTCGTGATGGATCACCGGCGGCATGTTCTTGGCGAAGACCCGCTTCGCCATCACCCCGTCGATCGCCCCCCAATTGTAGGTCAACACCAGATCGAACCGCGCCATGTACCTGGCGATCGCCTCGTAGCGCGCGACCGAAGGCTTGCCGGTCAGCGGCGGCGGGTTCTGCGCGATCTCGTAGCGGATGCCCCTGGCGATCGCGTCACGCGCGCCATAGGCGCCCTCGACGCCTGAGACGATGGTGTGCTTCGCCCTGTCGCCAAAGGCGTTCATCAGCCGGACCGCGCGAGCTTCCTTGCCGCCCGGATCGAAGCTCGAATGGAGGTGGAGGATATTGAGAGCCATATGGGGCGTGCTGCTTAGCGTCCAATCCGGCGCCTTGCGAAAAAATTCTGCGGCGCCGTCGATTCCGCTGCGCCTCGCTCGTCGGGAACATGACAGCGCGTTTCCGCGCTGCCCAGCGAAGGAGACCCATGATGCGCAAGATCAACGCGACCGCCTTTGTCAGCCTCGATGGAGTGATGCAGGCGCCCGGCGGCCCGGAGGAAGACCCCACCGGCGGCTTCGCACTCGGCGGCTGGACCGCCAATTACTGGGGCAAGGACGACATGCTCTGGCGCGCGATCGACGCGATGTTTGCGCACCCGGTCGATTTGCTGCTCGGCCGCAAGACCTACGACATCTTCGCCGCGCACTGGCCGTACATCCCGACCGAACCGGGCACGGAGGGCTATGCCGAGGATCACGCGAGGGTCGCCCGGCTGTTCCGCCGCATCACCAAATATGTCGCCAGCCGTTCGCCGCTCACGCTCGACTGGGAGAATAGCGAGCAGCTTCAGGGCGATGTCGTCGCCGCGCTGCGCACGCTCAAACAGAGTGAAGGGCCGGACCTGCTCACCCAGGGGTCGAGCGACCTGCTCCAGACGCTCTGGGCCGCCGATCTGGTCGACGAGCTGCGCCTGTTCATCTTCCCGGTGACACTCGGCAAGGGCAAGCGCCTGTTCGGGACCGGCACGCTTCCCGCCAGCTTCGAGATGGCGGAGTCGCAGGTCTCGCCCAGCGGCGTCGTCATCGCCAGCTATCGCCGTGCGGGCGGGGTCGATACCGGGTCGTTCGAGCTGCCCGAGCCGACCGAGGCCGAACTCAAGCGCCGCGCCGCGCTCGGCGATTGATCCCGGAGGGAGCGGGGTTCGCGCCCCGCTCTCTCACGCCACGCGCGCCAGCAGCCGCTCGACCCCGGCCACCGCCTCGGGTTCGTCGAGCGTCGGGGCGTGGCCGGTATCGGGCACCGTCACCAGGTCACATCCCTTGACGCGTTCGCGCATCGCCTCGGCGGTCGCGGCGGACAGGATGTCCGAATTGGCGCCGCGCACCACCAGCAGCGGCTTGCCCTTCAGCCCGTCAAAGGCCCGCCACATATCCGGCCCCGCTTCGTTCCCCGGCACGCGGAACGGCTCGGCGATCTTCATGTCATAGTCGAGCACGATACGGCCCGCGCTGTTGAGGCGGTAGAGCCGCTTGGCCATCGCCAGCCAGTCCTCGATGCCATAGCCGGGATGGACCTCGCCATTCGCCTCGGCCAGCGCGCGTGCCGCGTGCATCCAGGTCGGGTGCCAATTGGCCTTGCCGACATAGCCGCGGATGCGGCTGAGGCCTGCCGGGTCGATCTCCGGTCCGACATCGACCAGTACCGCGCCCGCGATCCGCTCGGGATGGGTCGATGCCATCAGCATCGTCAGGATACCGCCGAGCGAGGTGCCCACCGCGACGAACCGGTCGAGCTTCAGCTCGCCGACCAGCGCCTCCAGATCCTGGAGATAGGTCAGCGGCACATAGCTCATCGGGTCCTTGGCATAGGCGCTCTCGCCGCGTCCGCGCAGCTCGACCGCGATCACCCGCCAATCCCCCGCCAGCCGCGCAGCAAGCGTTTCATAGTCGCGTGCGTTGCGGGTCAGGCCCGGGATGCACAGCAGGGGCGGCTTGCCCGCCGGCCCGGGATAGTCGCGATAATGAAGCCTCAGGCCATCACCCGACCACCAATAGCCGTCGGTATAGGAAGCAAGGTTGCGCGCGGTCGCCATCGCGCCCCATATCGCCGCATGGCCGATTTCCCGCAAGCGCCGAGCTATGTTGCCGATCCCGCGATCCTCAAACTGGGCAACGCCTTCTACGATGTCGTGGAGGCAGCGGACTTCCCGCAGACGGTCTTGCGTTTCCGCAACGATCGCGCCGCGGCCGAAAGCGGGCTGGACGGCCTGAGCGATGACCGGTGGCTCGCGCATTTCGGCCGCTTCGATCCGCTGCCCGGCAACCTGCCGCAGCCGCTCGCGCTACGCTATCACGGCCATCAGTTCCGCAGCTACAATCCCGAGCTCGGCGACGGTCGCGGATTCACCTTCGCGCAGATGCGCCGCGGCGACGGCGCGCTGGTCGAGCTCGGCACCAAGGGCTCGGGCCAGACGCCATGGAGCCGCTTCGGCGACGGCCGCCTGACGCTCAAGGGCGGCGTGCGCGAAGTGCTGGCGACCGAGATGCTCGAGGCGCTCGGCGTCAGGACGTCGCGCAGCTTCTCGCTGATCGAGACCGGCGAGGCGCTCCAGCGCAATGACGAACCCTCGCCGACCCGCTCGGCAGTGCTGGTCCGCATGAGCCTCGGCCATATCCGCATCGGCACCTTCCAGCGCCTCGCCTATTTCGGCGATGCGGAGAATATGCGCCGGCTGGTCGACTATTGCCTGACCGAGATGTTCAACGTCGAACCGGGCGAAGATCCGGTCGCGCAATTCTTTGAGCTGGTGGTCGATGGCACGGCGGCGCTGGCGGCGAGCTACATGGTCGCAGGCTTCGTCCATGGCGTGCTCAACACCGACAATATCAACGTGATGGGCGAGAGTTTCGACTATGGCCCGTGGCGCTTTGCCCCGGTGTTCGACCCCGGTTTCACCGCCGCCTATTTCGACCATAGCGGCCTCTACGCCTATGGCCGCCAGCCCGATGCGATCCTGTGGAACGTCGCCCAGCTCGCCGTGTCGCTGCGCCTGATCAGCGAAGCCCCGCCGCTGATCGAGCGGCTGGAACGGTTCGAGCCGCTCTATCGCCGCCATTATGCCGCGCCGCTCCTTCGCCATCTCGGCGTCGCACCGGGCGCGCCCGACGCGGATCGCGACTGGGCGCTCAAGGATGCGATCGACGACGCGCTGATCGCCACCCGATGGCCGATCGACCGCTTCTTCTTCGACGCATTCGCCGGTGCGCTGCCCGCAGGCTATGGCCCGGAGTGGGACAAGGTCCGCGCGGCGCTTGCCGGCTATGCCCCCCTGCCGCACGCCCGCACGCACCCCTATTTCTCGGATGCCGAGCCCTGTTCGATGCTGATCGACGAAGTCGAGGCGATCTGGTCCGCGATCGACCGCGACGACGACTGGGCACCGTTCGGGGCCAAGATCGCGGCGATCCGCCGCATGGGTGACGCACTAGGCGGCCAGGCCGGGCATCGCTGAGGTGGAATCCGCCCTCGAATTGGTGCTAGCCTCTCCTATTCACGAGGCCGGGATTTTGGGCTGTTCTGATTGTGTTCAGCCGATAGCGGTTTGACCTGGGCGAGCGCCATCGGCGGTGTTTTTCACCGTGTCAGGAGCGATGGGCTTTTCAGGGTTGAAGGACGAGGGCTCGGGGTCTGGGCGGCGCTGCCGCGCTGGCTATGTAGGAGTTGGCCGGAAGCTGGTGGCGATGTCTTTGAACACGCTGGCATCCGGGCAGGCTGAAGCGAAGGCAATGCGGATACGCGAGGCGCTTTCGATGACGCGGGCAGCGACCTTGAGCAGCCGCAGGCGCAGGGTCGCGAACTCGGCAGCGGCCAGCGCGGTGGCCTTGGGAATGGCCTGCTGGATGCGCCACATCAGCCAGTAGGCGGCGGTGTGCAGAATGAGGCGCATCTGGTTGGCATTGGCTGAGCGGCACGAAGTGCGATCGCTGGCGAGCTGCGACTTGTGGCGCTTGATCAGGTTCTCGGCCTGGCCGCGCGCGCAGTAGAGCGTGTCGTAGATATGCTCGGCCGATCCGTCCTGAAGCGAGGTAACGACATAGCGGATGTCCATACCCAGCGTGCTGGCCTCGATCCGGGCGACGACGCGGCGCCGACACTTCCAGCTTTTGGCGCCGTAGCGGGTCTCGGCATAGTTGCGCAGGACGGGGTATTGGCGCTGAGCGCGCTTGACCGCGCAGGCATCGGCGGCCGCGACGATGACCGGATCGGCACGCAGCGCGGCGTTGGTTGGCAAGCCGAACACGTAATCGACGCGGTGCGCCTCGCAGAACGCCATGACCTCGGGCCGCCCATAGTGCCCGTCACCACGGATGGTGATGTGGGTATCGGGCCAGTGCCGGCGGATATGGCGCACCAGGCGCCGGATGTGGCCGGCAGCTTCGGCGCCCGACGGCGTCTTGCCGGTCCGCAGCAGCATCGCCACCGGGCGGCCGGTCGCAGTGTCGTAGACGTGGATCGGCAGGAAGCAGCGCTCACCGTGATGACCATTCCAGAACGACAACTGCTGGTAGCCGTGGACGACATCGCAGGTATCATCGATGTCCAGCGTCACCGCCGCCGGCGGGGCGGGATAGCTGGCGCAGTAGATGTCGATCATCGCACCCATCATCCTGGCCAACTCACGCGTGGTCGGTGCATTCTCCCACCTGCTCATCGTCGGTTGGCTCGCAAGCCCGGCACCTGATCCCGGCAACTTGCCCAGCGCCAGGCGGAAGCCTGGATCGTCGCGCAGGGCATCGAGATCATCGGCATCCTCATAGCCGCAGGCGATCGCGAACGTGCGGGCACGCAGGATGTCATCGAGGCGATGGATCACCCGCGCAGGATCGCGCGGGTCGGCAATGCAAGCCGCAAGCCGACGGCAGATCCCCATCGCGCGCTCGGCCTGCGCCAGCAGCAGCACACCGCCATCCGAGGTCAGCCGGCCACCGTCGAACGCGGCTGTGAGCTTTTTGCCGCCAATGGCTGGAAACGAAAATCCAAGCGCGTTATCCTCGCTCTCGGCGGGTGTGGCCTGTGGCATTTTTTGCCTCGCTGCAGGACTGGTCTAGACACCCATTTTCCTACTGCAAAGCAAACGCTTACGCCACTCCCGCCAACCCTTCACCCCCACCGCGGTGAATAATTCAGGCTAGAGCGACCGCATCCTTGGGGTCCAATCCGAAGAAAGAACAGATGTCGGGATCCGAAATCATTTCGACCGAACCTGCGACGGGCGCGGTGCTCTGGCGCCGCCCGATCGGCGATGTCGATGCCGAAGTCGCCGCGGCCCGTGCAAGCTGGGCCGACTGGGCGGCCCGCCCGCTCACCTACCGGATCGAGGCACTGCGCCGCTTCGCCAATGTCGTCCGCCAGAAATCCGAAGCCTTCACCGACCTGATCGCCCGCGAAACCGGCAAGCCGCTCTGGGAAGCCCGGACCGAGGTCGAGACGGTGATCGCCAAGGTCGACATATCGGTAACGGCCTTCTCCGAACGTACCGGTCAGCGCCGGATCGAGGCGCCGATGAACACCCGCCTCGCGCTGCGGCACAAGCCGCACGGCGTGCTCGCGGTGCTCGGTCCCTATAATTTCCCGGCGCACCTGCCCAACGGCCACATCGTCCCCGCCCTGCTCGCGGGCAATGCGGTGGTGTTCAAGCCATCGGAAAAGACCCCCGCAACCGGCGCCTTCCTCGTCGAATGCTATCACGCGGCGGGCATTCCCGAAGGCTGTATCCGTCTGCTCATCGGCGGACCGGACGAGGGCAAGGCACTGGCCGGGCATGACGGGATCGACGGCCTCCTGTTCACCGGATCGGCGCGCACGGGCATCGCGCTCAACCGCGCCTTCGCCGCGAAGCCCGAGAAGATCCTCGCGCTCGAGATGGGCGGCAACAACCCGATCCTCGTCTGGTCGACGCCGGATATCTATTCGGCTGCGGTGCTGGTCATCCAGTCGGCCTTCACCTCCGCCGGGCAGCGCTGCACCGCCGCGCGGCGGCTGATCGTCGATGAGAAGCTCTACGATCCGCTGCTCGAAGAGGTGAACAAGCTCATCGGCCGGCTGATCGTCGGCGAGCCGCATGCCGATCCGGCACCCTTCATGGGGCCGGTGATCGACAACGACACCGCCGACCTGCTGACCGAGAGCTTTCTCGAGCTCTCTTTCATGGGCGGCCGGCCGTTGCGGCACATGGAGCGCCCCGTCGATGGCCGCCCCTTCCTCACGCCGGCGATGATCGACATGACCGATGCGAAGGAAAAGCCCGATGTCGAGCTGTTCGGCCCGATCCTCCAGGTGATCCGCGCCAGGACGTTCGAAGAGGCGATCGCTGAGGCGAACAATACCCGCTACGGCCTGTCCGCATCGCTGGTGAGCCAGGATCCCAAGCTCTACGATCAGTTCTGGGCGAACATCCGCGCCGGCATCGTCAACTGGAACCGGCCGACCAACGGTGCCAGCTCCGCGGCGCCCTTTGGCGGGATCGGCTGGTCGGGCAATCACCGCCCAAGCGCTTTCTACGCGGCCGACTATTGCGCCTATCCGGTGGTGTCCTCCGAAGCGGAGCAGGCGCGTGTTTCGATGGGGGTCGGCATCCGCGACGCGTAAGGGAAAGCGGGATTGCGACAAGCCGCGGAACTCCCGTGCCGCACATGGATTGTGCGCGGCGTGACCTTCCTGCCCGACGCTTCCTCCCGTTTCGCCCGTGCCCGGCGCCTCCACCGCGAGGCGGCCAACTGCCTTACTTTGGCTGTGGGGCAGAAGGACCTCGCCTTCGCCGGAGAGCTGATCGACGAAGCGATGCGCCTTACCCGGCGCGCCCGCGAACTGGCCGCCTAGCCCCAAAGATTCCCTAGGCGTCCCCCAAGCAACCATCGGTTGCCGCAAACGGCAGCTGGGACCATCTGCCATCCATGGCTTCCCTGCTCGATCCTTCCGCGCGCGGGCGCGTGATTCTGGTCGGTGCCGGTCCGGGCGATCCGGGTCTGCTGACCGTGCGCGCCGTCGAGGCGCTGAAAGCGGCCGACGTGCTCGTCCATGACGGGCTGGTCGATCCGCGCGTGCTCGACCTCGCCCCCCAGGCCCACCGCATCTCCGTCGCCAAGCGCCGCTCCAGGCACACCGTGCCGCAGGACGGGATCAACGCGCTCATCATCGCGCATGTGAGAACCGGCGCGATCGTCGTCCGCCTCAAGGGCGGCGACCCCTTCATCTTCGGCCGTGGCGGCGAAGAGGTCGAGGCGGTGCGCGCCGCCGGTCTGCCGGTCGAGGTGATTCCGGGCGTCAGCGCCGCGCTCGGCGGCGCGGCCGAGGCGATGCTCCCGCTCACCCATCGCGACTGGTCGAGCGCGGTCACCTTCGTCGCCGGCCAGTGCAAGGGGCTGACCGATCAGGACTGGTCGGGCCTCGCCGGCAAGGGCCGCACCCTCGTCATCTACATGGGCGTCGCGACCTGCCCCGACATCGCCGAGAAGCTGATGCGCGACGGCGTCGCCCCCGACATGCCGGTCGCGGTGCTCGAACGCGCCACGCTCGACGGCAGCCGCGCGATGCGAACCCTGCTCGCCGACCTCGGCCCGATGGTCGAGCGCGAGAAGGTGCAGAGCCCCGCGATCATCGTCGTCGGCGAGGTGGTCGCGCTCTCCGACGCGCAGGACAAGCTCGCCAACTGGGCGAAGAAGGCCGAACTGATGCACGGATTCGACGCATGAAGATCCTCACCGGAAACGATCTGCCCACGGGCGACGTCACCTGGTGGACCGGCTCGGGCTGGTCGCGCCATGTCGAGGACGCCGTCGATGTCGGGGATCAGGGCGAGGCGATCGCCCATGCCGAGGAAGGCGCGCGCCGCGTCAACGGCCCCTATGTCATCGACGCGACGGAAACCCCCGAGGGCCCGCGCCCCGCGCATATCAAGGACCGCATCCGCGCGCTCGGCCCGACCGTGCGCCCGGACCTGACGCTCAAACCCGCCGATCCCAATGCCGGCAGCTGGGTGATCTGAAATGTACAAATACGACGAATATGACCACTCGATCGTCGCCAGCCGCGTCGAGGAGTTTCGCGATCAGGTGAACCGCCGCCTTGCGGGACAGATCACCGAGGACCAGTTCAAGCCGCTCAGGTTGATGAACGGCCTCTATCTCCAGCTTCACGCATACATGCTGCGCGTCGCGGTGCCCTATGGCACGCTCGACAGCCGCCAGATGCGGATGCTCGCCCATATCGCGCGCAAATATGACCGCGATTACGGCCATTTCACCACGCGCCAGAACATCCAGTATAACTGGATCAAGCTCGAGGATGCGCCCGATATCCTCGCCGAGCTGGCGACGGTCGAGATGCATGCCATCCAGACCAGCGGCAACTGCATCCGCAACATCAGTTCGGACCAATATGCCGGCGCCGCAGCGGACGAGCTGACCGATCCGCGCCCCTGGGCCGAGCTGCTGCGCCAGTGGAGCACCTTCCACCCCGAATTCAGCTACCTGCCGCGCAAGTTCAAGATCGCGGTGATCGCCGCGGACGAGGATCGCGCCGCAATGCGCCTCCACGATATCGGCCTCCAGATCGTCGAGAAGGACGGCGTCCACGGCGTCGCCGTCTATGTCGGCGGCGGCATGGGCCGCACCCCGATGATCGCGCCGCTGATCAAGGATTTCGTGCCGTTCGACGATTTCGTCAGCTATATGGAAGCGTGCCTGCGCGTCTATAATCGCTACGGCCGCCGCGACAATATGTACAAGGCGCGGATCAAGATCCTCGTCCATGAGATCGGCGCCGACAAATACCGCGAGGAGGTCGAGGCCGAGTTCGCCGCGGTCAAGCAGCTCGGCATCGATCCGCCCCGCGCCGAGTTCGACCGCATCGCCGCGCATTTCGCCGACCCGGCGTTCGAGACCGGCCTGCCGGACGAGATCGACCGCAGCGACCCCGACTTCGCGGTCTGGCTCGACCAGAATGTCGCCGCACACAAGGCGCCGGGCTATGCGATCGTCAACATCAGCCTGAAGCCCACCGGCGGCATCCCCGGCGACGCCAGCTCGGCGCAGATCGACCTGATGGCCGACCTCGCCGAGAAGCACAGCTTCGACGAGCTGCGCGTCACCCATGCCCAAAACATCGTCCTGCCGCATGTCAGGAAGGCGGATCTCTACGCGATCTGGCAGCAGCTGCGCGAAGCGGGCCTGGCCGAGGCGAACCTCGACCTCATCACCGACATCATCGCCTGCCCCGGCCTCGATTATTGCTCGCTCGCCAATGCCCGCTCGATCCCCGTGGCACAGAAGATCGCGACCCGCTTCGCCGATCTCGGCCGTCAGCGCGAACTGGGTGAACTCAAGCTCAAGATCAGCGGCTGCATCAACGCTTGCGGCCATCACCATGCCGGGCACATCGGCATCCTCGGCGTCGACCGTAAGGGGGTCGAGAATTACCAGCTCTCGCTCGGCGGATCGGGTGCAGAAGATGTGTCGCTCGGCCAGATCACCGGCCCCGGCTTCAGCGAGGACGGCATCGTCGACGCGGTCGAGAAGGCGACCGACGTCTATCTCGCCCGGCGCGAAGCTGGCGAACGCTTCGTCGATACCTATCGCCGTATCGGCATGGCCCCGTTCAAGGAGGCCATTTATGGCTGATCAGACTCTGCGCTTCCGCAACGACGAGGTGCATGACGAGCCGGCGGTGACGCTCGACTCCTTCCTCGGCCAGTCCAACGCCACCGCCGTCCGCCTCGAATCGAGCGACGACGCACGCGCGCTGCTGCCGCATCTCGAACGGCTGTCGCTGGTCGAGGTCAGCTTCCCCAAATTCCGCGACGGCCGCGGCTATTCCGCGGGACGCATCCTGCGCGAGGCGGGCTATACGGGCGAGTTGCGCGCGCAGGGCGACGTGCTGGTCGACCAGATTCCGCTGATGCGCCGCTGCGGCTTCGACAGCTTCGCGCCGGAGGCGGAAGTGGACGAAGCCGTGCTCGCCGCGTCGCTTGCCCGCTACGACCATGTCTACCAGGCCGCGGCTGACCCCGCCGTGCCTGTCTGGAAACGGCGGCATGGCTAGCGTGGCTCGCCAGATCGACCGCATCGATACCGCTCCGGCGTTCACGGAGCGCGACGCGCTGCGTCTCAACAACCTGTTCCGCGGCGTGCCCACGGTCGAGATGCTGCGCACCGTCCTTGCCGAGCAGATGGCCGGCGATATTGCGATCGTCTCCTCGTTCGGCGCGGAATCGGCGGTTCTCCTCCACCTCGTCGCCAGCATCGATCCCTCGGTGCCCGTGATCTTCCTCGATACCGGCAAGCATTTCCCCGAAACGCTCGCCTATCGCGACCAGCTCGCCGCACGCCTCGGCCTGACCAACCTGCGCATCGTCACGCCGGACGCCGAGGTGATCGCGAAGAAGGACGAGACCGGCCTGCGCTGGTCCTACGATCCCGATGGCTGCTGCGAGATCCGCAAGGTGATCCCGCTCGAGAAGGCGATGGCCGGGTTCGATGCCAGCATCACCGGGCGCAAGGCGTTCCAGGCCAGCACGCGCAACGCGCTGCCCCGGTTCGAGGTGGACGCGGCGGGCAAGCTCAAGGTCAACCCGCTCGCCGACTGGACCAAGGCCGATCTCGACGCCTATTTCGTCGAGCACGACCTGCCGGCCCATCCGCTGGTGGCAGAAGGCTATCTGTCGATCGGCTGCGCGCCCTGCACCAGCAAGGTCAAGCCGGGCGAGGACGCCCGCTCGGGCCGCTGGGCCGGCTGGGACAAGACCGAATGCGGCATCCACACGCCCGTCGCGGACGGCGATCCCGACCAGCCGATGTTCTGAGAGTCATTTGAGGCGGGTCCGGCCCGCAATCAGGTGAACAGCGGTGCCGTCAGCAGCACGACCACCAGGCTTTCCACCATCGCGATCGATGCGAACCCGAAACCGGCGAGCAGGCCGCGCTTGAGGTGCTGCGCGAACCACCGCGCCTGAACCAGCCCGAACGCGCTCAAGCCAACCCCGCCCACGACCAGTCCGGTGACCCCCGCCCATAGCGGGTGCAGCTGGAGCAGGATGCTGGCCACGCTCATCGTCAGCGCGAACGGCGCGGCGGCATAGCATTGCGCATAGAAGGGACGGCGCAGCGAGTTGCGCGTCAGGCCATGGCGCTCGAGCCGAACCATCCGCGCCGCGAAGATCAGCGGAAAGATGCTGAAGATCACCAGCCGCATCAGCAACAGGCTGGTGTCATCGGTCACGAGTGCCGCCAATCCCCGCTTGCTCGCGATCAGCGGGCTGTCGCCCACCACCACCAGCTCCAGCCCATGCGCAAGCAAGAGCGAAATCAGCAGGAACAACGGCGGACGCAGCGTATCGGTATATTGCTGCTCATCGGACTGACCCAGCTCGCGATCCGAATAGTCCATCATCGCGAGCGGCCGCGTCAGCGCGCGCCATAGCGTGATGGGATAAAAGATCAGCCACGACATCACCTCATAGAGCAGCTCGTCGAGCGACTTGAGCATTGACATGAAATTCATTGCTACCGGACCTTTCGCCCCTGCCTCGGCATTTCTAGGATGATCATGCGTCGCTCAACCGCGACTCGACAAGGTTCAAGCATTTGTCCCGTTGGAACAGGAGCCTCCCGATGAACCGCCTCCCCCCTTTCACCGCCGCCGCCGCGATGTCCGCAGTAGCATGCATATTCGCGGCCCCGGCGATGGCGCAGGATATTCCCAGCGACCTGCGCGACATGGTCTATGCCCGCGCCGGACAGGCTGAGGCCGAGTTGCAGCGGCGCGGCTATGTCGCGGTCCGTACCGAAACGGGCAGCGACCGTATATGGACCAACTGGTGGAATGCCGATCGCCGCCAGTGCGTGTCGATCGTGACGCGCAACGGCCGCTACGATTCGATCGTCACCGCCCCCGCGCCCGATTGTCGTGGCGGCGGCCGGCCAGGCCGTCCCGACCGGCCGGGTTGGGACGATCGTCCTGGCCGCCCGGACCGCCCGGACTGGGATGATCGTCCCGGCCGGCCGGACCGCCCCGGCGGCTGGCCCGGCGGCCGGCCGATCTCACTCGGCCTGATCTGCTTCGGCGAGGGGCAGAAGCCCGCCGCCGCCAATCGCTGGGGCTGGCAGTGGAACTGGGACAGCAACCGCTATGATTTCGGCAATCGCACCGAGCTGACCACGCAGCAATTCGACGCATCGGTAACGATTCAGCTCTGGGATGGCGGCGGCCGCATCCGCCTGCCGCGTTCGCTGATCCCGCCGATCCATTCGGGCGGGACCAACCGGGACGGCTGGTGGGATCTGTATGATGTCTACCAAGATCGCGGCCAGATTCGCGCCATCTACCGCCTCAACGGCCCGAACAAGCCGCGCGTGACGATCGATCGGCGCAGCGGCCGGATCAATATTCAGGGTTTTGCCAGCTATCGCTTCCGGGGCAGCTGCGACACGATCGACGGCGCCCGCCACCAGCGCTTCTGATCACGGTATGGCCGGACGGCGCGCCGGGATACTCTCGGCTGGCGCCGTCCGGCAAATCCGGAAAGTCCGCAATGGCCGACGCGCGGTTGCAATGTCGGATTTCGACTGCTGCAGTCCCGGCGCCGGAATCTTGACCGCTCCGTGAACCGTCGATCCCCGTTTGGCAGCCGCTGCCCAAACCCGTCCAGTTCCTCAGCCGGTCAACTGCCCGTGCGCGATAGCGTGACGTTTGGGACTTCCCGCGCGGCCGTCACTCGCCATAGGGCATCTCGACATCGCCCACATAGTCGCTGAACCGCGTGAAGCTCGATTCGAACCGCAGCAGCACCTTGCCCGTCGCGCCGTGGCGCTGCTTGGCGATGATCAGTTCGGCCAGCCCGTACACGCGCTCCATCTCCAGCGCCCATTTGGCGTGATCCTCGAACGTCTTGGGATCGTCGCCTTCGCGCGGCCGCTTGGGCTCGCGCGCCGCGACGTAATAATCCTCGCGGAACACGAACCAGACCATGTCGGCGTCCTGCTCGATCGACCCCGATTCGCGCAGGTCGGACAGCATCGGACGCTTGTCCTCGCGGCTTTCGACCGCGCGGCTCAGCTGCGACAGCGCGACCACCGGCACGTTGATGTCCTTGGCCAGCGTCTTGAGGCCGCGGCTGATCTCCGAAATCTCCTGAACGCGATTGCCTTCGCGGTTGTTGCCCGATCCCTGCAGCAGCTGGAGATAGTCGACGATCACCATGCCCAGCTCGCCGTCATGCTTGGACTGCAGCCGGCGGACACGGCTGTGCAACGCGCTGATCGTCAGGCCGGCGGTATCGTCGATATAGAGCGGCAGCTGCTCCAGATCCGCCGCCGCCGCCGCAAGCTGCGCGAACTCGGCCTTGCTGATATTGCCCATGCGCAAAGCCTCGGACGCGATCCGCGACTGTTCGGACAGGATGCGCAGCGCCAGCTGGTCGGCCGACATTTCGAGGCTGAAGAACGCCACCTTGGCGCCGATCGACTGTTTCGGCGGAATGCCGAGGCGAATGTCGTCCATCAGCCGCCGTGCGGCGTTGTAGGCGATGTTCGTCACGAGCGACGTCTTGCCCATGCCTGGACGGCCGGCGAGGATGATCAAATCCGAGTGGTGCAGACCGCCGATCCGCCCATTGACCGAATCGAAACCGGTGGTGACGCCGGCCACGCCGCCGCCCGCGCTCTGCGCCTTCTTGGCATTCTCCAGCGCGATCTTGGTCGCCTCGTTGAACGTCTTGACGGTGTTGGCGGTGCCACCATCCGCCGCGACCTTGAACAGCGCCTCCTCGGCCTTGTCGATCTGCTCGCGCGGATTGACGTCCTCGCTGGTATCGAGCGCCTTCTCGACCATGTTGCGACCGACCGTCACCAGCTCGCGCAACAGCGCCAGGTCATAGATCTGCCGCGCGAACTGCCGCGCGCCGATCAGCCCCGCGCCCGATCCGGTGAGCTGGGCCAGATATGCCGGGCCGCCCAGCGTCGCCATGCCCTCGTCCTTCTCGAACAGCGGCTTCAGCGTCACCGGCGTCGCCAGCATGTCGTTCTTTCGCAGCGTCTTGATCGCCTTGAAGATGCGGCCGTGCACCGGCTCGAAGAAATGCTGGTCCTGAATGACCTCGACGATGTCGTCGGCCAGCCGGTTGTCGATCATCATCGCGCCGAGCAGCGCGGCTTCCGCCTCGACATTCTGGGGCAGTCGTGGGGCGGCGTCCGCCGGGGCGGTTGGAAGTGTCGCAAGCGTGGCCATGCGCGCCTTATCTACCGCTGCGTCCCGCCGCTCAAGCGCCGCGCGGCTGTTTAACATGTGGACGAGTATGCCCCGCCGCCCCTAGATGGCACGAAATGAGCGACCCGCGGATCATCGATGTCACGCTGGACGAGCGCACCATCCTGTGGCGCTCGGCCGATATCGAGCAGGAACGCCGCATCGCGATCTTCGATCTGATCGAAGAGAACAGCTTTGCCCCGCAGCGCGCCTATCCGAACGGCTATGCCGGCCCCTACCGCATCGCCCTGTCGGTGCAGGAAGGCCGGCTCCAGCTCGACATCAAGCGCGACGACGACGCACTGCTGGAAACGCTGATCCTCGGCCTCGCCCGTTTCCGCCGCCCGATCCGCGACTATTTCGCGATCTGCGACAGCTATTTCCAGGCGATCCGCCATTCGACGCCGGCGCAGATCGAGACGATCGACATGGCGCGCCGCGGCATCCATGACGATGCCGCCCGGACATTGATCGAGCGGCTGGAAGGCAAGATCGAGATCGATTTCGCGACTGCGCGGCGGCTGTTCACGCTGATCTGCGTGCTGCACATCAAGGCTTGAGTAACGGGGGAAGACGGAAATTGCGGCGGGGGCTGATTGGGGCCGGGATCATGATCGTGATCCTGGCGGCGGCGGGCATGTTCGGCTGGCGGTACGCTGTGAACTGGGCGCCGGCGCGTAGCGACTATGCCGTCCAGGGCATCGACGTGTCGGAGGCGAGCGGCGCGATCGATTGGATGACCGTCAAGGCGAACGACGTCGATTTCGCCTATGCCCGCGCGACGGTCGGCGCTGCGGGGCGCGACGCCAGCTTCGCGCGGAACTGGGCGGAGATCGAGAATATGGGACTGCGTCGTGGCGCGATCCATGTCTTCTCGCTTTGCGCGCCTGCCGAGGCGCAGGCTGGCGCTTTCGTTGCCACCGTACCGCGCGATCCCGAAGCGCTGCCTGCCGCAATCGACCTCGCTTTTGACCAGGGCTGCCCGGCGCGCCCGTCACGCGATGTGGTCCTGACCGAAATCCGGCGTCTCGCCGCAACGATGGAAACGCATAGCGGAAAGCCTGCGATCCTGCGCATCACGCCGGAGTTCGAAGCGCAATATCAGGTCGGCAGCGCGATCCCGCGCCCGCTGTGGAGCACGGGCTTCTACCGCGCTCCGGACTATTTCGCGCGCCCCTGGGCGATGTGGCAGAGCAGCACGATCCGCCGTATCGATGGCGTCGAACGGCCCGTGAACTGGAATGTGGTGGCACCATGAATGACGAGATCAGCGACGAGATTGCCGGCACCCTGATCGCTGCCGCCCGTGAAGCCGCGCGCCATGCGCATGCGCCCTATTCCAATTTCGCGGTGGGCGCCGCGCTGTTGATGACCGATGGCAGCATCGTCACCGGCACCAATTTCGAGAATGCGAGCTATGGCCTCTCGCTGTGCGCGGAGACGGTCGCGGCCGCGCGTGCCAATGCCGAGGGCAGATTGCGTGACATCGTCGCCGTAGGGATCATCGGCGGGATGATGCGTGGCGGCGTGGCGCATGGCACCGAGCCGATCCGCCCCTGCGGCCGCTGTCGGCAGGTGCTCAACGAAGCCGCGCAGATGGGCGGCCGCGACCTGACCATCTATTGCGCCGGCGCCGAGGGCGTGGCGTATGAGACGCACCGCCTGTCCGAGCTTCTGCCGCATGCGTTCGGGCCCGCGGATCTCGGGATCGGCGGTTGACCTTGCCGCCCGCCCAATGCCTCGCCTAGAGCTTGGCGATGAGCATTCTTTCCGACCGCTGGATTCGCGAACAGGCCACGCAGCACGGCATGATCGAGCCGTTCGTCGAGGCGCAGCGGCGCGAGGGGTGCATCAGCTACGGTCTGTCTTCCTACGGCTATGACGCGCGCGTCGCCGACGAGTTCAAGATCTTCACCAATATCGACAGTGCGGTGGTCGATCCCAAGGACTTCTCGTCCAACAGCTTCGTCGATCGCCAGACCGACGTCTGCATCATCCCGCCCAACAGCTTCGCGCTGGCGCGGACGGTCGAGTATTTCCGCGTCCCGCGCGACGTGCTGGTGATCTGCCTCGGCAAATCGACCTATGCGCGCTGCGGGATCATCGTGAACGTCACACCGCTCGAACCCGAATGGGAAGGCCATGTGACACTGGAATTCTCGAACACCACCCCGTTGCCCGCGAAGATCTACGCGAACGAGGGCGCGTGCCAGTTCCTGTTCCTGAAGGGGAACGAGCCGTGCGAAACGAGCTACGCCGATCGCGCCGGCAAATATATGGGACAGCGCGGCGTCACCCTGCCCCGCTTGTGACTGGCGCGGGCGGAACCGGTCCGCCCGCGAGAAGCACTCAGCGCGACGCCTGACGCGCGGCGTCGAGCAGCCGAAGGCCGCGATTGGCAACCAGATGCGACGGCGCGACCTGCCCGTCGGCGACATCCATCGCAACCGGATCGAGCACCAGCACGCGATCATAGATCGCCCGCGCTTCGCTGTGACGGCCCGTCTTCGAATAGACCGCGGCGAGGTTGAGCAGGACTTCGGGCTTGGCCGGGAAAATCCTCTGTTCGGCCAGCAACTTGCGTTCCGCCGTCGCATAGTCCCCCGCCTGGATCGCCACCTTGGCATAGGGGTCCGCGCGAACCTGCGCATGCGCCGCCGGACTCAGCGCCAGCGGCGCGGCAAGGACAATTGAGGCTAGAGCAACACGCACGACATCTTCTCCTGTTTGTTACAATTCAATGACACAAACGTGTCATTGATGTTTCAAACCGGCAAGTGCGAATGTTGCACTTTTATGACTTACAATCGACGGTTCCCGATTGCGGAGGATGCACGCGTTAGAATCCAGCGCCGGACAAAGAAAAAGGGGCGGCCGAAGCCGCCCCTTGATCGAAGTCCGATGCGGAAACCCGCAATCAGAAGTCGTTGCGATACTGCTCGTTGCCCACGAAGCCCAGCTTCGTGACCGCGGACCGCTTGATCACCGCGAGCGTTTCGTCGACCACCTCGTACCGCGCCTGCGGATCGGGCTGGAAGTGCAGTTCCGGCTCGGGGCGCATCTGAACGCTCTGATCGAGATACTGGCGCAGCGTGAGCAGATCGATCTGGCTTCCGTTCCAGAAGATGTTGCCCTGCGGGTCGATCGTGATCTTGTTCTTTTGCGGCTCCACCGGCGGCGGCGTTGTCGGGTTGGTGTTCTGAGGCAGATCGACCTTCACCGCGTGCGTCTGGGCGGGGATGGTGACGATCAGCATGATGAGGAGCACGAGCATGACGTCGATCAACGGCGTCGTGTTCATTTCCATCATCGGCTGGCCATCGTCCTGACCTCCGGCGCTCATTCCCATGATGTCTACTCCTGAACTTTATTGCGCCGCGACGCCGGGCGTCGGCTGGGAAATGAACCCGACCTTGACGAAACCTGCGCTCTGCATCGTGTAGATCACGCCACCGATGCAGCGGTAAGGCGCATTCACGTCACCGCGGATATGCACTTCCGGAATATCCTCGGGCGTGATGTTGTCGCCAAGCCGATCGACCACGGCCTTCAGCTTGTCCGAGCTCTTCTTGAGCAGATCGGCGCTGTTGATCGGCGCCATGTTCCAGAAGACCTCGCACTTGGTGCCTTCACCGCGCACCGCGAGCAGCACGTTCTCCGGCTTGGTCTCGTTCGGCTGGAACTGCACCTTGGGCAACTCCAGCTCGACCGACTGGATGGCCACCGGGATCGCGATCAGGAAGATAATAAGGAGCACCAGCATGACGTCCACGAGGGGCGTCGTGTTGATGTCCGACATCGGTTTTTCTTCGGCGGAGTCTCCGCCTACACTCATCGCCATTGGCGCAATCCTATCTTTCGCATCCTGTCCCCGGACCTGGGTCCGGAAGGCGGCCGCGCGGCACTGGCCGCGCGGCCGTCAGTCGATGTCAGGCCTTGGCAGTCGTGGTCGCAACCGGCGGCGCCTTCGGCGCAGCGGCCGGAGCCTTCTTGCCGGCGGACGGCTTCACGCGGCCGTCCGAAGCCAGATAGCCGAGCACGTCGTTCGCGAAGCCGCTCATCTGCTCCTGGATCGCCTTGTTGCGGCGCTGCAGCCAGTTGTAGGCAAGCACGGCCGGAACGGCGACGACGAGGCCGAGCGCGGTCATGATGAGCGCTTCACCCACCGGGCCGGCGACGGTGCCGATCGACGCGTCACCCGCCGCACCGATCTTGATCAGTGCGCGGAAGATGCCGACGACGGTACCGAACAGACCGATGAACGGCGCGGTCGAACCCACGGTCGCGAGGAACGCGAGGCCGCCGTTGAGCTGCGAGTTGATCGAGTCTTCCGAACGCTTGAGCGAGCCGTGCAGCCAGTCATGCGCTTCGATCGGATCGGTCAGTTCCTTGTACTGGTCCTGCGCGAGGAGCGCATCGTCGACCAGCTGGCGATAGGCCGAATCCTTCTCGAGCTTCGCTGCGCCTTCGCGCAGGCTGGCGGTGTTCCAGAAGGTCGCGCGAACGCGCTTGTACTGGTTGAGGATCTTCTGCTGCTCGAACACCTTGGTGAACAGGATGTAGAGCGAAAAGAAGAGCATGACCGTCAGGATGGTGGCGGTACCCCAGGCAATCACGCCGCCTTCGTTCATCGCGTGCAGGATGTCGAAGTTGGTGGGCGGCGGGGCTCCGGCAGCGGCTCCGGCGGCGAGAATGGTCGTCAGCATGTTCAGTTCTTTCCCTTGCAAGAATGTTGGTCAGCGCGGGGCGGCGGACCGGATTCACGTTCAACTACTCTTGGATCTGCCACCGGAAACGGAGCGACTTGCGTCCGCCATTGGTGGGATTTCCGGCCGCGTCCAGCGCGGGCGAATAACGGCCGCGGCGTTCGACCAGGCGGCAGGTCGCCTGATCCAGCGCGGACGAGCCCGACGACGAGGTGACCGAGCACCCCTCGATTCGGCCCTGTGCGTTCACGTTGAACGAGATGCCGACCGAACCCTGTTCGCCGGCGCGCAGCGCGGACGGCGGATAGTCGTCGTTGGTCACCCAGCTGCCCGGATTGCCCTTGGCGGCCGCGGCCTTGCTGATCGCAGGCGGTGGCGGCGGTGGCGGCGGTGCGGGCGGCGCCGGCGGTGCCGGCGGCGTGGGCGGCTGGCTGGGCGGGATCACGGTAGTCGTCGCGATCTGCGGCGCCTGGCTCTGCACGGGAACGACGGAGGGCGGCACGACGACCGTGGTCGGCGGCGGCGGAACCGGCGTGTCCGGCGGCGGAGGCGGAGGCGGCACTTCCTCAGGCGGAGGCGGCGGCTCTTCGATGTCGAAGACGTCCATCTTCTCCACCTTTTCTTTGACAAATTTGTAAGCGAGGCCGGTTACGAACACGTAACCCAATGCCGCCAGAATGATCGCCACGATCACGCTCGCAACGACACGGCTGCCTCCTACATCACGATCTGCGTAGGCCATTCAGCAACATAACTCCTTCATTCGGCCGCGCCGTTGCCCGGCACCTTGGCATCTTTATCGGCGTGGCTCGACCCGTGGCCGTTGTATGACCACTGGCAGAGGCGCGAGTCCTATCGCGGCGATTTGCGTGACGCAAACGCTTTGTCGGACGCAATAAACGTATAATCCGCCCATGGCAGAAATATTTCTGTATGCCGCAATCACATTCGCCTACCCTCGTCGCCATGTTCCGGACCCGTTTCATTTCGCTTTCCGCCGCGATTGCCGCAACTTCGCCGCAATTGTTAACGTCCGCCACCGCGCAGGTCGTTGCCCAGCCGGCAACCGTCGCCATCCCCTATGCCGAGGTCGCCGATCTGGTACTCGGTTCCCCGGTTCTGCTTGATGCTCAGATCCGTAGCGCGGCGCGAATCAAGGGCCCGGAGGCTGCGAACGTCGCGCCGGGCCGGGTCCGTTTCTACGTCGAAGCCGATGTTCTGGCATTGATTCGCGCGCCAGGGGCGATGCCGACACGGGTCGGCTATGTCGTCGATGTGCCGCTCGACGCCCGCGGCAAGCTGCCCAAGCTCAGCAAAAGGCGGGTGCTGCTGTTCGCGCGTCCCGTTACGGGGCAGGCGTCGATGGTTCAGCTCACCACGCTCGATTCGCAGCGCGACTGGTCGCCGGAGCTCGACGCACTCACGCGCCGGGTCGTGCAGGAAGTGGTGGCGCCCGACGCGCCGCCGGCGATCACCGGGCTCGGCAATGCCTTTCACGTCCCCGGCACCCTGCCGGGCGAGGGCGAGACGCAGATCTTCGTCCAGACCGCGACCGGCGCCCCCATCTCGCTTTCGATCCTGCGCCGCCCGGGCGAACAGCGGCGCTGGGCGGTCGCGCTCGGCGAAGTGGTCGACGACGCGGCTGCGCCGCCGCCGCGCGACACGTTGCTCTGGTATCGCCTCGCCTGCGGCCTCCCGCGTGCGCTGCCGCGTACGAGCACCGAGAATGAGGAACCGGCCAACGCCGCTATCGCGCGCGAGGATTACGTATTCGTGCTACAGCAGCTCGGCGCCTGCCGCCGCTGAGGCGGGCGGAGAGGAGAAGCGCCATGCGAGCATTGTCGATCATCCCCCTGCTGGCGGGCCTGGCAGCCTGCGTCCCGATGTCGGATTCCAATGAAACGATGCTGACCGGCACCGTGACCTATCGCGAGCGGATTGCGCTGCCGCCCGATTCGCGTGTGATCGTGACGATCAGCGATGTGTCGCTGATGGACGCACCATCAGTCACGATTGCCCAGAATCAGATCACCACCGCGGGCCAGCAGGTGCCGATCTCCTTCGCGGTGAGCTATGATCGAGCGCGGATCCAGCCGGGGCGGACCTATGCGGTTTCGGCGCGCATTCTCGACAAGCGCGGTCAGCTTGCGTGGATCACCGACACGCAAAACCCGCTGCCGCCGCCCGGGCAGAGCATCGAACTATGGCTGGTTCAGGCCCGGCGCTGAAGCGGGGTTGTTGAGCGCTCCCGGCGCTGCAGTGCCGGCCCGCTCCCCATCCGGCCACCCACGCCAGTGTATCCTGATGGGTGGCCGGGTGGGGGAGCGGGCCGGTACCGCCTCGAACAAGAATGTCAGCGCCGGTGGCGGACAAGGGTGATGCCGATCTTCTCGTCCGCCTCGGCGATGGCCAGCTTGACGATCTCGACCTGAACGCGCCGGATCCGCTCGTCGCCGGTGAAGAGCGTGTCGGCGATATGATCGGCAACGCCCTCGATCAGCGTGAAATGCACACCTTCCGGTAGCGCGGCGGACGCAGCGTGCTTCAGGTCGATATAGCTCTTCGAGGCGCTGAGCGGCGTGTCGGGCGCGAAATGCGCAGGCGGCACCATATCGACGGTGATCGAGATGCGCAGCGGCTGCGGGAGGTGGGTCTCCTCGGAGTAGATGCCGGTGAGCACCTGAACCTCGAAGTCGCGGACCTGGAGCTGAAGAAGATCGTGCAAGAAACCATGCCTTCCGGAAGGAAGCCGCGCCCATAGCAGAACGGGCGGCGGCGGAAACCCTCCAGGCTCGGAGCTGGATTCGGCTGGGCTGAACCCAATTCTAAGCCTGCGCGCTCGGCCGCGCGGACGCCTCCGCATGCCAGCGGCCGAGATGCACCAGCCGTTCCGGCACCGTCAGTTTGGCGGCGCGCGCGAAATCGATCGTCACCAGCGCGGTGATGTCGGCGAAACTGTAGCCGCCGCCAGCGATCCATTCGCGATCCTCCAGCCGGCGGTCGAGCGCGCGGGTGAACCCGTCCCACATCTGGGCACCGCGCTCCGCCAGCTCGGGAATCTGCGCGATCGAAAGTCCCGCATCGGGAATCGCGCGATCCTTGAACGCCGGCACCGTGTTGCGCAGCACATAGACCACGGCGGCGTAGCCATCGCCCTCGATCCGGCGGGTCCAGCTTTCGATCCGGCCGATCTCGATCGCGGTGGTTCCGAACAGCGACGGCTCGGGGTGGAGCGCCTCGAAATAGCGGCAGATCGCCGCCGATTCGCACAGAACCTCGCCATCGTCGAGTTCGAGCGCAGGGACCGCGCCGCGCGGGTTGATCAGCAGATAGGCATCGCCCAGCTGTTCACCGCTGCGCAGGTCGATCGCCTCGCGCGGCACCTCGATCCCCTTCTCGGCCAGGAAGATGCGCACCCGGCGCGGGCTCGGCGCCCAGGGCGCGTCATAGAGCTTCATCGCAGACCTCCGATCGGAATCGCTTTGAGTCCTTGATCCATGGGCGCTAAAGGCGCGCGCCCCCGGCGTCCACCCCCGGGCGCGCTGGAGTTTGCCGCTTGTTCCATCTGGTGCCGCTTGCCGATGTTCCCGAGCCGGGAATCGAACTGTTGCTCGATGCGGCGTTCGGCGCGGATCGGCATGGCCGCACCGCCTATCGCGTGCGCGAGGGCATGCGCGCGATCCCGGGCCTCAGCTTCGCCGCGATCGAAGGCGACCTACTGGTCGGCAGTATCCAGTGCTGGCCTGTCGCGCTGGCGGCCGATGACGGGAGCCATGTTCCAATGGTCATGGTCGGCCCGGTCGCCGTCTCGCCCTTGCGTCAGAATATCGGGATCGGGCGCGCGTTGATGTGGAGGGCGATCGAAGCCGCGCAGGCGGACGGCGAACCGCTGATGCTGATCGGCGACCCCGAATATTACGCCCAGTTCGGGTTCGATGCGCAGGCGACGGGCCAGTGGCGCCTCCCCGGCCCGTTCGAGCAGCGCCGCCTGCTCGCGCGCGACCATGCACCCGACCGCGCCGGGATCGTCGGACCGCGCTGACTCTTTACCCTCCCAACCCTTTACCGGCGTGCGTAAAAGCGCCTAACGGCTTGGCGATGCCGATGCCGCCCCAACCCGATCTCGCCAGCCTCTCCCTTGCGGAGATCGCACGGCTGGCGGACGAACAGAAGCTGCCGCCGGTCGCCAGCTGGAATCCCCAGCATTGCGGACACAGCGACATGCGCATCGCGCGCGATGGTACCTGGTTCCATCAAGGATCGCCGATCGGCCGCACGGCGATGGTGCGGCTCTTCTCCACCATCCTGCGCCGCGAACCCGATGGCAGCCATGTGCTGGTCACCCCGGTCGAGAAGCTCGACATCGATGTCGAGGACGCACCCTTCGTCGCAGTCGAGATGAAGGTCGAGGGCAGCGGTGCAGATACCGAGATCGCCTTCCGGCTCAACACGGGCGATCTGGTCCCGGCCGGCCCCGATCACGCGATCCGGTTCGAAGCGCGTGAAGACGGGCCCCACCCCTATCTCCACGTCCGGGCGGGGCTCGAGGCGCTGATCGCCAGGACGGTCTATTATGAGATCGCGGCGCTCGCCCTCGACAACGGCTCGAACCCGGCCGGCATCTGGAGCCGCGGCGCCTTCTTCCCGATCGAGCCGGCATGACGCTGGCCGAACGCCTCCGCGTCGCACTCGCGGCGGACCACGCGCCCGTGCTGTTGTCGGGAGACCTGCGCGACGTGGCGGCGGACAGCGACGGCGTGCCGACCCCGGCCGCAGTGCTGGTCGCGGTCACCGACCGTCCCTCCCCCGGCGTGATCCTCACCCAGCGCACCGATTCCCTGCGCCGCCATGCCGGGCAGATCGCCTTTCCAGGCGGCCGGATCGACCCGGGCGATGCCGATGCGACGGCCGCGGCATTGCGCGAGGCATGCGAGGAGATCGGCCTCGCTCCGGCCGCGGTAGAGCTGATCGGCGAGGCCGACCCGTATCGCACCATCACCGGCTTCGAGGTGCAGCCGGTGGTCGGCGTGATCGCCCCCGATCTCGCCTTCACGCCCCAGCCCGCAGAGGTCGCCGCGGTGTTCGAGGTTCCGCTGGACTTCGTGCTCGACCCCGCGAACCATGTCGAAACCAGCGTCGAATGGCAGGGGCGGGACCGGCATTATTATGAAATCGCGTGGCAGGATTACCGCATCTGGGGCGCGACCGCGGCGATGCTGGTCAACCTCTCGCGACGGCTGAGGTGGAGGCGATGATCCTTCCCGGCGCCTCCTGGCGAAACCAGCCCGGCCTCGACCGGCTCGCCGCGACGCTTGGCCCCGGCAATGCCCGCTTCGTCGGCGGGGCGGTGCGCGACACGCTGCTCGGCCTGCCGGTCACCGATGTCGACGTGGCGACGCCGCTTGCGCCCGAACAGGTCGTCGATCTGCTCGAAGGCGCGGGGATCAAGGCGATCCCCACCGGCATCGCGCACGGCACGATCACCGCGGTGAGCAGCGGGACGGTGGTCGAGGTGACGACGCTGCGCCGCGACGTCTCGACCGACGGCCGCCGCGCCACCGTCGCCTTCACCGACGACTGGCGCGAGGACGCGGCGCGGCGCGATTTCACGATCAACGCGCTCTATGCCGATCCGCAGACAGGCGAGATCTTCGACTATTTCGGCGGCCTCGCCGATCTCGGGAAACGGCATATCCGCTTCATCGGCGATCCGTTGCAGCGAATCGCCGAGGATCATCTGCGCATTCTGCGCTTCTTCCGGTTCCTCGCCCGGTTCGGCGACACGCCGGATCAGGACGCGCTCGAAGCCTGCACCGCCCGCGCCAACGATCTGATGGCGCTCTCGCGCGAGCGGATTCGCGACGAACTGCTCAAGCTGCTCGTCGCGCCCGATGCGGTCCGCGTGCTCCGGCTGATGGTCGAACGCGACATTCTGAAACCCGTGGTACCCGAGATCGATCCAGCCGGGGTCGAACGGCTCGCCACGCTCTCCGGACACGAAGCGACGGCTGGTCTGGCGCCCGATCCGGTCCGCCGCCTCGCGGCGGTCCTCCCGCTCGATCCTTCCGTGAACGAGGCGGTCGGTGCGCGTCTCAAGCTCTCCAATGCCGAACGCCAGGCGCTCGCAAGCGCGATCCGCTCCGAGTTCGCCGAAGGGCCGCAGGCGCTCGCCTATCGTATCGGACCTGATCGCGCCGCCGACCGGCTGCTGCTCGCCGGCGACGCCGCGGGAGCACGCGACGTCGCGGGCTGGACGCCGCCCCGCCTGCCGCTGAGCGGCGGCACGCTGATCGGACGCGGCCTGTCAAAGGGCCCGGACGTCGCCCGAGCGCTGCGCCGGGTCGAGGATATCTGGATTGCCGAGGGATTTCCCGGCGAGGACCGCACCGGTCAGATCGCCGATTCGGTGGTCGCCGAACTGCTGTCGCGCGACAGCAGCGCATAGGCCTCGTCGCGCGGCAGCGGGCGCGCGTAGAGATAGCCCTGCCCATAGGTGCAGCCGAGTGCCGCAAGCGTCTGGGCAAGCTCGTTGGTCTCGACGCCCTCCGCCGTGGTTCGCATCCCCAATGCCTGGGCAAGGCTCAGGATCGCGCGCACGATCGCGATCTTGTCGCGGTCGGCGAGCATGCCGGTAACGAAGCTGCGGTCGATCTTGAGCACGTCGATCGGCAGCTTCTGCAGATAGGCGAGGTTCGAGTAGCCGGTGCCGAAATCATCCATCGCCAGCGTCGTGCCCAGCGCCTTGAGCGCGTGCATCGTACGGGCGATATGATCGGGATCGGTGACCAGCGCGCTTTCGGTGAGCTCGAGCGTGATGCGGCGGCCGTCGACGCCATTGGCGGCAAGCGCCGCTTCGACCATCGGCGCGATCTGGTCGCGCTGAAGCTGGATCGCCGACAGGTTGACCGCGACATTGACCCCGCAATCGCGGCCCGCGAGCGCATCCCATTGCGCGACGGTGCGCGCCGCCTCATGCATCGCCCAGCGGCCGAGCGGAACGATCAGCCCCGATTCCTCTGCCACCGGGATGAAGTCGCCGGGCGGTACCACCATCCCGCGCTCGGTCGTCCAGCGCGCCAGCGCCTCGAACGAGACGAACCGGCCGGTGGCCAGGTCGCAGATCGGCTGGAAGCTTAGTGAAAGCCCGCCATTGTCGATCGCGCGGCGCAGTTCGGTCTCGATGCTGAACTGCTGGCGGGCCAGGTCGAGGGCGAGCGTCTGGTAGAGTTCGGTGCGTCCGCTCTTCTTGGCGCGCTTCATCGCGAACTGGGCGTGGCGGATCAGCTCTTCCGCGTCGGCCACCGTCTCGTCGCCTACCGCGATGCCGATCGAGCAATCGACGCGGATCTCGAAGTCGGAAAGGCGAAACGGCGTCGTCAGCGCGTTCTGGATGCGTTTCGCGACGTGGAACGCGTCGCTCGTCCCCTCGTCCAGCGCGAGCTGGATCGCAAATTCATCGCCTCCGGTCCGCGCCAGCACATCATGGGCGCGGAGGGCGCCCTTTACGCGCCGCGCGACCGAGATCAGCAGTTCGTCGCCCGAAAGCCCGCCCATGCACGCGTTGACGCGGCTGAACCGGTCGAGATTGATGACCAGGACCGCGAATTCGCTCATCCCGCCGCGCTCGATCTCCTCCTCCAGCCGCTCGGCAAAGCCGGCACGGTTGGGCAGGCCGGTGAGGCTGTCGCTCAGCATCTCGCGGCGCAGGCTGCGCTCGGTCCGCAATTCGGAGGTCTGATCGATCAGCGTCACCAGACAGCGCCCGCTGCCCTTGCTGGTCGCGCGCCGGGCAAGCTTGACGCGGAAACGGCGGCAATCGACGGCATCGCCGAGCTCCCAGTCGAACTCCTGCTCGATCGCCTCGGAATCGATGAATGCGGCGATCCGCCCGCCCAGCAGGCGGATCAGCGGCGACTGATCGGCCACGGTTCCCAGCCCCGCGAGGCGGAACGGGCGATTGACCGTCTCGAACGCGAACTCGCCATTCTTCCATTCGATCACGGCCGCAGGAACAGGAAGCATGTTGAGGATCTGCGCCGCGCCGCTGGGCCCGAGCAGGCGCGTCGCGTCACCCTCGACCGGTCCGGAGGGGCGCGTGGACTTGTCCTTGCTTCGGCGGGACAGCAGCATCACTGTGCAGCGCTACCGCGATTTGGTTAAGAGCCGCTAAAGGCCCGGCCCCGAAAGCGTCCGATTCAGAAGCGGTTATCGCGCGGAAAGCCCATGGGCGGCATGCGCCCCGCCGCGCCGCGCGCCGCACGCCAGGGCGCCAGATCGGTCTCGCTGCGCATCCGCCCCTGCTCGCCGCCCATCCGCCAGCTTAGCCCATCCGCGAAGCGGAACGTGACCGCGTCACTGAGCCCGCCGTCGCGATAGCGCTGCAGCTGCACGCCTTGCCCGCGCGCCAGCTCGGCCACTTCGGTGATCGGAAACACGACCAATTTGCGATTGTCACCGATCGCCGCGACATAGTCGTCCTCGGGTCCCACCGGCTTGACCAGCTTCAGATGGGCGCCGGTCCGCGGCGTCACCACCTGCTTGCCCTTGCGCGTCTCGGCGATCACGTCCTCGGTCTTGACCAGGAAGCCACGCCCGTCGCTTGCAGCAACCAGCAGTTTCGCGGCCGCGCTCGCCGGGAACAGCCCGGTGATCCCGGTGCCGCCATCAAGATCGATCATCAGCCGCACCGGTTCGCCGAACCCGCGCCCGCCGGGCAATTTATCCGCTGCCAGCGTGTAGAAGCGGCCATTCTCCGCCGCGAGCAGCAGCTTGTCGGTGGTCTGCGCGTGGAAGGCGATGAACGGACCGTCGCCTTCCTTGAACTTGGCGGTCTCGGCGCTCGCCAGCTCGGCATGTCCTTTCATCGCACGGATCCAGCCGCGTTGCGACAGGATCACGGTGATCGGCTCGCGCTCGATCATCGCCTCGAGCGGGATTTCGCGCGCGGGCGCCGCTTCCGCCACCAGCGTTCTCCGCGCGCCCAGCGCGGTCTCGGGGCCATAGCGGTCGCGGATCTTGCCGAGGTCGCGCTTCATCCGCGTGCGCTGGCGCGCGTCGCTCGACAGCAGCGCTTCCAGATCGGCCTGTTCCTTGGCCAGCGCCTCGCGCTCCTTGCGCAGCTCCATCTCCTCGAGCTTGCGCAGCGCGCGCAGGCGCATGTTCAGGATCGCCTCGGCCTGCCGGTCGGTCAGTTCGAACTCGGCCATCATCACCGGCTTTGGCTCGTCCTCGGTACGGATGATCTGGATCACCCGGTCGAGGTTGAGATAGGCGATGATATAGCCGTCGAGCAGCTCCATCCGGTCCGCGATCTTGGACAGGCGATGCTCGGAGCGGCGGCGCAGCACGATGAACTGGTGATCGACCCAGGCGGACAGCGCCTGTTTGAGGCTCATCACCCGCGGTGTGCGCGTATGGTCGAGCACGTTCAAGTTGAGCGGCACGCGCGTTTCGAGGTCGGAGAGGCGGAACAGGCTCTCGATCAGCGTGTCGGGATCGACGGTGCGGGCGCGGGGTTCGAGCACGATCCGGATCTCGGCATCGGATTCGTCGCGAACATCAGCCAGAATCGGCAGCTTCTTGTCGTTGATCAGGCTCGCGATCTGTTCGATCAGCTTGCCTTTCTGGATACCATAGGGGATCTCGGTGACGACGATCTGCCAGGTGCCGCGCCCCTGATCCTCCAGCGCCCATTTGGCGCGGACGCGGAAACCGCCCCGGCCGGTGACATAGGATTCGCGGATCGCGGCGGGGCTGTCGACGACGATGCCGCCGGTCGGGAAATCCGGCCCCTTCACCAGCTCCAGAATCTGCGCGTCCTCGGCGCTGGGCTGATCGATCAGCAGAATCGCCGCGTCGATCAGTTCCGCGGCATTGTGCGGCGGGATGCTCGTCGCCATCCCCACCGCAATACCGCTCGCGCCATTGGCGAGCAGATTGGGGAACAGCCCCGGGAACAGCTCGGGCTCGTTCTCCTCGCCATTATAGGTCGGCTTGAACTCGACCGCGTCCTCGTCGAGCCCGTCCATCAGGTCGATCGCGACCTGGGTCAGCCGGGCTTCGGTGTAGCGATAGGCGGCGGCGTTATCGCCGTCGATATTGCCGAAATTGCCTTGCCCGTCGACCAGCGGATAGCGCAGCGCGAAGGTCTGGGCGAGGCGGACCATCGCATCATAGACCGACTGATCGCCATGCGGATGGTATTTGCCGATCACGTCGCCGACGACGCGCGCGCACTTCTTGTAGCCTTGGCTCGGATCGAGCCGCAGCAGCCGCATCGCCCAGAGCAGGCGGCGGTGCACCGGCTTCAATCCGTCGCGCACATCGGGAAGCGAGCGCGCGGTGATCGTCGACATCGCATAGACGAGGTAGCGCTCGCTCAGCGCGCTATCGAACGGAGCATCGACGATCTGGTCAAACGGGTCGGAAAGGTCGGTGGACATCCCGGGTCGATAGCAGGGCTATTCCGCCCTTGCGAGGGGCGTCACATGTCCGCCGGAGGTGGAACAAGGGCGCCATAGGGGTCGTCGCCCAGCGACGCCCGCACGTCGGCGAGCAGCCAGTCGCGAAAGGCGCGGATCTTGGGCAGGTTGCGCTTGGCCTCAGGATAGACCAGCCAGAAGCTGTTCTTGTAATAGACCATCTCGGGCAGCACCTGCACCAGCCGCCCCTCGGCGATCGTCGACAGCCACATGGGCGGGGAAAGCATCGCCAGGCCATGGCCCGCAACCGCGGCGTTGCCGATATGCACCTGCGACTGGAAATCGACCCCCGGTTGCGACGCTACCGCCGCATCGCCGAAGACCGATTCGAACCAGAGCGCCCACCAGCTGTCGTCCGGGGACACGCGAGGCAGGCCGAGCAGGTCGGCAGGCGTGCGGATCGGGGGATGGGCCGCGAGAAAATCGGGGCTCGCCATCACCGTGAACGGCATGCGCATCAGGAAATGCGAAACCAGCCCGGGCCACGGCCCGTGCGCGCCCCGGATCGCGACATCGGCATCGCTCGATGCAAGATCGATGATCGCGTCGGTCACGAGCACACGCACCGCCAGCTCGGGCCGGGCCACCTGAAAGCTGCCCAGACGCCTCGCCAGCCAGTTGGTCGAGAAGGTGCCCGGCGCCGAGATCGTCATCACCGCCTCATCCTCGGCGCGGGCCGTCGCAAAGGCTTCGGACAGGCCGTCCAGCGCAGCGCTCACCTGGGGTGCGATACGCTCTCCCGCCGAGGTCAGCGCCACGCCGCGGCCGTTCTTGCGGAACAAGGCGATGCCGAGCCGCTCCTCGAGCAATTTCACCTGATTGCTGACCGCCGCCTGGGTCATCCCCAGTTCTTCGGCGGCGCGGGTAAAGTTGCCGCGCCGCGCCGCGGCCTCGAAAACACGGACGGCAGCAAGGGGCGGAAGCTGGCGCATCGCCGACCCATAACTTCTAATGATGGTTCACGTCGATCCTTTTGTTGGTCCTGCGCAACGGAATTCGCCATTTCAACGCTCAGGAGCAGATCCTCGAACATTGGGAACAACACCATGCACGAACCATATGCCGACCGCTTCTGGGCGGAAAACCACCACATACTGAGCAACGGGATCGATCGCGGTTTCGGGCGGATAGGCCGGACGCTTCGGCGCCTCCTCGGCCGTGTGGTCCCGCCCGACGCGAGCGACGAAGCGCGCAAGCGGACCTATTGCATCGGCTGAGCCGAAGGGCGTCCAGGACGCCGCGACAATCCGGGCGATCCATAGGCGTTGGTCATCAATCAAATGTGGCAGAAAAAGGGCATTGTCGAATACCCCCTGATGTGATGTGCTATCAATCAGCGACGAGTCGTTCATTATGAGCGACGAGCGGCATCACTGGAGGGAGCTTGCTACATGCGATGGACATCGGGTTCGACACTTCTGGTGCTGGCTTTGATAACTGCCGGGTGCGGCCGAGCACCAGAAAGCAACCGCGGATCGACGACCGAGCAAACAGCCCCGCAGATGCAAGGCGAACCTTCTGCAGCGCAGGACAGCGCCGCCGAAACCCTTGAGGCCCCGGCGGGTGTCGCCGTCACCGCGGCGCCGGGCGTCGCCTTCAATTATCGCTATGCCTTCTCGCTCCCGGCCGAGCGGATCTCGGCCGCGCAGGAAGAGCATGCCGGGGCGTGCGAGAAGCTCGGTATCGCCCGGTGCCGCATCACCGGCTTGCGCTACCAGCTCGTCGGCGAGGGCCGGGTGGTGGCGATGCTGGCATTCAAGCTCGACCCCAGCCTCGCGCGCCAGTTCGGCAAGGAAGGGATCGCCGCGATCCAGAAGGCCGAGGGCACGCTCGTCGATGCCGAGATCACCGGCACCGATGCCGGCGCCGAGATCAACCGGATCGCCGCCGAACGCGCGCGGGCACAGGAAGAGCTGACGCGGATCGACCGCGAACTTGCCCGCCCGGGGCTCTCCGCCAGCGAACGCACCGAATTGCAGCAGCAGCGCGCCGAGATCGCCCAGCGGATCGAGGCAGGAAAAACCTCGACGAGCGAGCAGCGCGAATCGCTGGCCAACACCCCGATGGTCTTCGATTATCGCTCGGGCCGCGCCGTTCGCGGGTTCGACGCCGGCGCGCCGCTCACCAGTTCGCTCGACCTGCTCGCAGCGTCGGCACAGGCGACGCTCGCCTTCGTGCTCGGCGCGATCGCGGTGCTCGGGCCGCCTCTGCTGGTGTTGCTGGCCGGCCTGCTCGCCTGGCGCTGGATCCGTCCGCGGTTCCGGCCCGCCAAAGCTGGCGAAACGGTCGCCCCGGCGGTGGCCAGCGATTGATTGCACGCCGAGCCGCGTTTCGATATAGGCTCGGCCCTCCAAGCCCCGGCGCCCGCGCGAACCAAGCGCCGCCGGGGCACCGTGTTTCTGAAGGACCGCAGATACGATGGCACGCCGCCGCCAGATCTACGAGGGCAAGGCCAAGATCCTCTACGAAGGCCCCGAGCCCGGCACGCTGATCCAATATTTCAAGGATGACGCGACCGCGTTCAACGCCCAGAAGAAGGGCACGATCAGCGGCAAGGGCGTGCTCAACAACCGGATCAGCGAGCACATCTTCACGCTGCTCGGCGCGATCGGCATCCCGACTCACTTCATCCGCCGCCTCAACATGCGCGAGCAGCTGATCCGTCAGGTAGAGATCGTCCCGATCGAGGTGGTGGTGCGCAACGTCGCCGCCGGATCGCTGTCGAAGAAGCTCGGAATCGCCGAAGGCGAACAGCTGCCTCGCACCATCGTCGAATATTATTTCAAGGAAGATGCGCTGGGCGACCCGATGGTCACCGACGAGCATATCCTGTGCTTCGGCTGGGCCAGCCAGGAAGAGCTGCACGACATGGCCGACATGGCGATCCGGGTGAACGACTTCATGTCGGGCCTGTTCGCCGGAATCGGCATCCGCCTGGTCGATTTCAAGCTCGAGTTCGGCCGCATCTTCGACAATAACGACTATCCGCGCATCATCCTCGCGGACGAGATCAGCCCAGACGGCTGCCGCCTGTGGGACATGGTCAGCGGCGAAAAGCTCGACAAGGACCGGTTCCGCCGCGATCTCGGCGGCGAAGTCGAAGCCTATCAGGAAGTCGCGCGCCGCCTCGGCCTGATGCCGGAAGGCGCCGACTCGGCGGTGCTCGACCTCGAAAGCCACCGCAAGCGCCGGGGCAAGTAAGCCCCGCCGCATGCGGCACGCTATCCCTTGGCTTTCAGCCCGGCGATAACCCCGAAGACGAAGGCGCAGATCAGCGCCATCGTCGTCATACCCTTGGGGTCGGTCCAGCCGAAATAATCGCGGCCGAACGCCATCAGCACCACGAACAGGGCGATCGCAAGAAACGCCATTCTACCCACTCCCCCGGTCCCGGTCCCGGCCCCGCGGCCGCGACTCGGCAGTGCCGAGTGTCCCATGCGCGGGTAAACGAGCGGTGAAGCCGCAAGGTTGACGCGATTGCCCAGGCGCGCGCCAGGCGAACCTCAACACCGCACTTGAACCCGCGGGCTACCCGGCCCATAGGGCGCGGCAAATCCCCGGAGGCAAAACCCATGAAGCTGCGCATCGTCGTCACCCTCAAGAACGGCGTGCTCGACCCGCAGGGCAAGGCAATCGAGCATGCGCTTGCCTCGCTCGGTTTCTCTGGCGTGGGCGAGGCCCGCGTCGGCAAGCTGATCGAGCTCGAGGTGGCCGACGGCACCAGCGACGCGGACATCGACGCGATGTGCCAGAAGCTGCTCGCCAACACCGTGATCGAGAACTACCGGGTAGAACGCCCTGAGGTCTCCGGCCAATGAAGTCGGCGGTCATCGTCTTCCCGGGCTCCAACTGCGACCGCGACCTCGCGGTGGCGATCGAGAGCGTCACCGGCACCAAGCCGCACATGGTGTGGCATGGCGAGAGCGAACTGCCCGACGGTCTCGGCCTGATCGCGCTGCCCGGCGGCTTCTCCTATGGGGACTATCTGCGTTGCGGCGCGATCGCCGCGCGGTCCCCGGTGGTGAAGGCGGTGGTTGCTGCAGCCGAACGCGGCACGCCGGTGATCGGCATCTGCAACGGCTTTCAAGTGCTGACCGAGACCGGGCTGCTCCCGGGCGCACTGATGCGCAACGAAGGCCTCAACTTCGTGTGCCGCGACGTCGCGCTGACGGTCGACAACAGCCAGACGATCTTCACCAGCCGTTACGCGGCCGGCGAGACGCTGTCGGTCCCGGTGGCGCATCATGACGGCAACTATTTCGCCGACAAGGAAACGTTAGACCGGCTCGAGGGCGAAGGCCGCGTAGCCTTCCGCTATGGCGAGGAAGTCAACGGCAGCGCGCGTCAGATCGCAGGCATCGTCAACGCCGCCGGCAACGTGCTCGGCATGATGCCGCACCCCGAACGCAAGATCGAAGCCGCGCACGGCGGCATCGACGGCCGGCGCCTGTTCGAGGGACTGCTCGAAGCGGTTTCCTGATGGCCCAGGCGGGCGGGATCATCTGTGCGACTTGCCCGGTCGCCGACCGCGCCGTCTGTTCGGCCCTGTCACCCGACGACCGCGCCGAACTGGCGCGGATCGGTCATCACCGCCGCTATACTCGCGGCGAGACGATCATCGCGGCGGGCGATCCCAACACGGTCTGCGCCACCCTGACCCGGGGCGCGGCGAAGATGTCCACCATCGATCGCGACGGGACCGAACGGATCGTCGCGCTGGTGCATCCGGCGGGAATGCTGGGCCAGATGTTCGCGCCAGCCGCCACGCTGCACGTTACCGCGCTGACCGACAGCGAGGCCTGCCTGTTTCCGCGCGGCCAGTTCGCGGCACTGCGCGATGCGCGTCCCGCGCTCGCCGCACGGCTGCTCGGCGAACTTGGCCGCGAGCTCGACGAGAGCCGCTCCCTCATCGACCTGATCTCGAAACGCCAAGCCAGGGGCCGGGTGGCCGCACTGATCCTCTCCTTCTCACGCGCTGCCAGCCCCGCGCCCTGCCATGACGAGACCGCGTTCGAGCTGCCGCTGACCCGCGGCGAGATGGCGCAGCTGCTGGGCATCACGATCGAGACGGTCAGCCGCACGTTGACCGCATTCGAGAAGGAGAGGACGATCCGGCGCGAAGGCAGCCACGGTATCGTGATACTGGATCGTGACGCGCTCGACAGGGCAGCGTCCTGAGGGCGAAAGGCCCCAAGAGTCACAGACAAACGCGTGCGCGAGAGATCGAGGAAGCCGCCGCGATCGCCGGGTTTCGCGCGACGATGTCAATCGACACGGATCGACGGTTCAAGGAACGGCCGGGAGCCCAGCACGCAACTGCACCAGGCGAAACCCAATATCGCGACCGGTCTGCTCCCCGTGAGTTCAGACCAGCGCACGCACCGCAGCGAGGAACAGGCCCCAGCCGATCAGCATCACCGGCATGATCAGCACCTGAACCATCGCCCCGCCCGCATCGAGCCGGCCGGTCTCGCACACGATCCCCTCGCCCAAGAACTCGTTCCAGCCGGGTTTACGTCCCTCGCCGGGCGCGACGCGTGCCCACCAGGCGGGAACGATGAAGGCTGCGGCGAGGAAGATTGCGAAGATCGCGAACGGGATCGCCAGCCCCTTCTCGCCGAACGCGGCCCACATGATGCCGAGATAGGCGAAGAAGCCGCCGAACAGCGCGATGTGAAGCGCGGGGTGAAGATCGAAGACGCGCTCGCCGCGGTTGCGGCGGAGGGGAACGGCGTCGGCGAAAGCCTGTGCGTGAAGGGGCATCTGCATCGTGAGTCTCCTTGTGGCCCGATAGCTGCACCCGCAGCGCGCAATGCGCTTTGCGATTCGTCAAAGTTTCCCGCCGGTAAAGAAATCACCAAATAGGCACTTGAATAGCTGCGCAAACCCTGCAATATGCGCCCCATGTTCTCTGCAAGTCTCTTTGCGCGACCGCGACCCTCGCACCACCGACATTGACGGTCGACCGACTGCGCCCGTCGATCAGGGCGTAGCTCAAGCGCGTCAGAGCGCCCGCTTTGAGGCGGGAGGTTGCGGGTTCAGATCCTGCCGCCCTGACCGAATCACTCGACAATCCTAGCTTTTCCGCCGTCTTCAGGTGTGGCCGAACGCAATTCAGTGCGCGGCCGGTCTGTGACTCCGGTGCTAGCGGGTGCAAGTCCCGCCGGTCACCCCTGAGGGCGGCAACCCTTGTTCGATCGGTGTCGCCCGGGCGCGACACATGGAAAGGCGACGGGTTGAACAATCGCTACGAGCCGGCATGATTCCGGCCGCGATGCCATATGCATGTAGAACCTATCTGGTTATCAACGCCGTCCTGTGCCGAATAGTCGCGTGCCGCGCGCGAGCAGCAGGATCGCGCTCGGCCACAGCATCGTGTTCCACACATCCTTCCAGTTCGCCCAGAGCAGGATGCGCCGCCCCTCGCTGAGCGACTCCCACAAATCCCACGCCTCCCCGGCCAGCGCCGCAGCGAGCGCCGCGGCCCAGGGCCTCCAGCTGCGCAACGGCCAGCGGAAAATCAGCGCCGCAGCAAAAAAGACGATCAGCCCGACATGGATGTGCAGCGCGTCCTTGGCGAGGCCGGTCGCATCGACGAGCCAGAATTTGGCCGCCTGGAACAGGCTGTCCTTCATTCAGACGCGCGTACGGAAGGGGGTGAAATCGGTGCCTTCGTCGAACACATCCACGCCCTCGCGCCGCTTGAGGAAGCCGACCACGGCATAGGTGACCGGGGTAAGAACGACTTCCCAGAGCACCTTGAGACCCCAGTTGGTGAGCATCACCGTGACCACCTGCTCCGTGGTCCAGACGCCGAGAAACGCGAGCGGGTAGAAGATCAGGCTGTCGACACCCTGCCCGAACACGGTCGAGCCGATGGTGCGGCTCCACAGATGCTTGCCCGCGGTGAGGATCTTCATCCGCGCGAGGACGTAGGAATTGACGAACTCACCCGCCCAGAAAGCAATCACCGATGCGCCGACGATGCGCCAGACCTGGCCGAACGCCGCCTCATACACCTCCTGCCCTTCCCAGCCGGGCGCCGGCGGCATGATGACGATAACCCAGCACATGATCGCGGCGAACACCGTCGCGCCGAACCCGGCCCAGATCACGCGGCGGGCGCGGGCGTAGCCGTAGATTTCGGTGAGGACGTCGCCGAGGACATAGGATAGCGGGAAGAAGAGAATGCCGGCACCGAAAGTAAGACCGCCGAGCGTCGCGACTTTCGCCGCCCCCACCACATTGGAGAGCACGAGGACAACGCAGAACGCCGCCATGACGAAATCATAATAGCGGAAATGCCCTCCCGCGACCTGGCCTGCGTTGATCCGTACCGGTGCCGCCTCGTCGTTCATCGCCCGCCCCTTCGCCGTCGGCGCGACTATGCGGGTGGTTCGCCGCTCACGCAATCCGGCGTCAGGCGTTGTGCGCCTCTGCCATCAACAGCACGAGCCGGTCGAATCCTTCATGCGTGCCGGCAATGCGTGCGGCAGAGTCGCTGCCGTCAAGGAACGCCGCCTGCTCGGTGAAGCGCATCAGCGTCTCTCCGTCAGCGGGCACGAACTCGACCGTCACCAGCGAGACGGAGATGCAGCGCCCGCCGAGCGCCATGTCATAGGCATAGACGATGCGCTGCGCGGCCAGGATCTCGAAATAATGGATGCGGACAGCAAACTCCTGGCCGTCCGGCATCTGCCAGCGCACGCTTTCGATCGCGCCGGGCGAGAAGGCGAAGCGGTTCTCCAGCTCTTCCCACTCGGCGTGGCAGCCCGTCCAAATCCGCTTGAGGTCGGGCTCCGCCCAGAAACGGAAGGCGTGCGCAGGGCTCCCCGGCAATCGGCGTTCGACGATGAACTTCGCATGTTCGGGCGGGGTCATGCCCCCTCCTCCGGAAAATCGCGCATCGCCTGCGCCAGCCAATCGAACGCTGCGCCCAGCGCCGCCTCGCGCCGCCGCACCCAATCCGCGACCGGCGCCAGCCCGTCCGGCCTAAGATCATAGGTACGCACCCGCCCAGCCTTGTTCGAGCGGACGATACCGGTCTGTTCGAGGAGCTGGAGATGCTTGACCGCCGAGGGCAGCGCGAGGTCGAGCGGCGCCGCCAGTTCCTTCACCGATGCGGGACCGCGGCTGAGCTGCTCGACCATCGTCAGTCGCAACGGATCGGCAAGCGCGTGGAACACGCGGTCGAGCTTCTGCACTTCCATCGCCGCCTCCACTGATCACTCACGGCCTCAGATAGCGCGCGGGCATGGCGTCGCGATAGGGGAAGAGGTGGAACCAGGGCTGTGCCTCGGCCAGCAACCGCGCGAAGGACCGGCGCGCCAGCAGGCGATCGAGATAGGCATGCGCGGATGCATGCGGCTCCGGGATCGGGTGGACGATCGACGCGAAGAACAGGGCGGGTGCGGCGGCGCAATCGGCAAGGGTGAAGGAGTCGCCCGCGGCCCAGGGCTGGGCGGACAGCTGGCCGTCGATCATCGCATAGGCGGTATCGAGCGTCGCGCGCGCTTGCGCAACGCCGAGGGGATCGCGACCATCCTCGGGCCGGATCCGGTCGAGCACGATCTTCTGCACCGGCACCGCGACATAATTGTCGAAGAACCGGTCCCACAGCCGCGCCTCGCGCCGGGAATCGGGATCGGCCGGAAGCATCGGCACCGGGCCGGGCGCGCGATCCTGCAGATATTCGATGATGATGCTGGTTTCGGGCACGATGCGCCGCTCGGCATCGTCGTGGAGAACCGGGATCTTGCCGACCGGCCAGCGCGAGAGATGCAAGGCTGCATCGCCCGGATCGCCGAGATCGACCGTCACCGGCGCGAAAGGAACGTCGTTTTCGTACAGCGCGATCAGCACCTTGTGACAGAAGGATGCCAGTGGGTGGAGGTAGAGCGTAAAGCGCATGCCGGCCTCGATATAGTTTCCAATTCAGGAAACTATTAGCTGAGCGATGCGACCCGCTCAACAAAAACTTTCCAAGTATGGAAACTATCAATGCAGTTTCCCGGCCGCATAATCCGCGCTAACGCACGGCCAGCGCGCGCCCGTAGCTCAGTTGGATAGAGCACGAGCCTTCTAAGCTTGGGGCCGCAGGTTCGAATCCTGCCGGGCGCGCCAACCCATCCCCCACTGTCGTCACACCGAAATCCGCAGGCCGCGTTCGCCAGCTTGACAAGTCGCGTCCCATTATATAACTGATTCTTTATATAGAGAGGACGTTATGATTAATCTCGACACCAGCTTCGCGGCGCTTGCCGATCCAACCCGCCGCGCGATCGTGGCGCGGCTGGCGGCGGGCGAAGCGACGGTGATGGATCTCGCCCGGCCCTTTGCGATGAGCCAGCCGGCGATCTCGCGGCACCTCAAGGTGCTCGAAGGTGCAGGGCTGATCGTGCGGCGCGTGGAGGGGACCAAACGGCCGTGCCGGTTGGCCCCCGATGCGCTTGAGGGAATCGAGGAGTGGTTGTCGATGCTGCGCAAGGCGCTTTCCGCGAATTACGACCGCCTCGACGCGGTCCTGACTGCCATGAATGATGACGAGGAGAAGACGAATGGGAAGCTTTGATATCCGGACTGAGGGCGACACGCAGGTGGTGGTGACGCGGCGCTTTGCCGCATCCCCCGAGCAAGTCTATCGCGCGCACACCGAACCCGCACTGATCCAGCAGTGGATGCTCGGGCCGGACGGATGGACGATGCCCGTCTGCATCAACGATGCGCGGCCGGGCGGCCAGATCCGCTACGAATGGAGCGATGGCAACGACGCCGGTTTCCACCTGACGGGCGAGTATATCGAACTGACCCCGTTCAGCCGGATCGTGCATGTCGAGCGGATGCACCTGCCCGATCCGACGCCCGACAACCGCGTCGAAACGCGCTTCGAGGCCGATGGCGCTGGCACGCTGATGACGATGCGCATGACGCTGCCCGACAACGAGACGCGCACGGCGATGCTGGCGTCGGGCATGGAGCATGGCATGGCTGCGAGCTACGACCGGATCGAAACGCTGTTCGAACCGGCCTGAAGGACGGCGCGGCGGACCGGGCGCCTTGCCCTATCCGCCGCGCTGCCGCCTGCGCAGAGCCCAGGCGAGAAACGCGATCACCAGCCCGCCTATCGCGATGATCGTCCCTGCGACTGCTAGGACAAGTGGGATGTTGGCGAGTTCCTGATTGCGCGCGCGCAGCGCGAGGCCGACTGCTGCGAAGCACACGAAGACGCCCGCGATCCACAGGCCCGCGCGCAATCGCGCCGTCCAGAAATACGGCTTCACGATCACCCGCCGTTCAATGACATCTCGAAAGCGGCGTGCGACACGATCGCCCTGTTGCGAAGCCGACACCGCCACCGGAACGCGCAGCGTGCCGTGGATATGGCGGATGTGCACAACGCTGAGATTGGTCGCGGTAGTCAGCACCGTGCCGAATTCGATCATCGGCGGGTCCGAGCCGATCCAGCGGACATTGTCGAACCGGCCGATCCCGGTCGTCGCCAGGCCGAAATAGACGCCGCCGATCAGCACGCCATCCTCCGAGAAGATCACGTCCACGCCATCCGGCGGCGTCGTTCGCGGCACCTTGTAGTCGTTGTCCTCTTCGCGTTCAGCGAAGCGGCGATCGATCACCCGGAACCGGTCGAACTCCTGTGGCGGCAAGGTCCAGCGCGCGATCGCGGTACGACCGCTGCGCATGTCGTGCACGATGCGGACCGCGCGCCAGAAGTTGAAGCAGAGGGCGATGCCGAGGATGCCCGAGAACAGCCCCAGCGCGATCAGCCCCGCGGTGCGCCCGGTTTCATGTCCCAGCGCCCGCATCTCGAGCGCGCCGGCCGCAACCGCGACGATCCCCGCGACGCCGACCACGCCGCAAATCGCCATGTTGCGCGCTGGATTGCTTACGCCCCGGTTGCGCATCCGCCGTCCCCCGATGCCCCCGCATCGCGCGCAGCGGTCCGGCGGTCAAGCCGGGACCGGTCGCGCACATCATCGCACGCTTCGCGCCATTCAACGCAATGTTTATTGCCTACTTAATAGATAGGAATAAGATCGGGCCATGGAGTCGTCATCTGGAGAAACAGGCATGTCCATTTTCTCGCCCCATGACGTGAATTCGCCGATCGTCCTGACCGTTCCGGGTCTGGGCAGTTCAGGACCCTCGCACTGGCAGAGCCTTTGGGAGGAATCACGTCCCGATACCCGCCGGGTGGAACTCGGCATGTGGAATACGCCGCACCGCAACAGCTGGGTGACCAAGCTCGATCAGGCGATCCGCGAGGCCCAGGCACCGGTGGTGCTCGTCGCGCACAGCCTGGGCTGCCTCGCCGTCGCCTGGTGGGCGGAACTGGCGGGACAACCCTATGGCTGGCCAGTCGCCGGCGCGCTGCTCGTCGCGCCCGCCGACGTCGATGGCGGCGAGCATCCGGCACTACGGGCCTTCGCTCCCTCGCCCGCCAAGCCCCTGCCCTTCCCCTCGATCCTTGTCGCGAGCACCGACGACCCGTGGGTGCATATCGATCATGCGCGCAACCTTGCCGCCAATTGGGGCAGCGTGTTCGCCGATGCCGGGGCGCAGGGACACCTCAACGCCGACAGCGATCTGGGCTGGTGGCAGGAGGGACAGCGGTTGCTCGACCGCGTGCTCGATGCCGCGAGCGATCGGCGTTCGCGGCCGCGCCGGGTGGAGCAGCATACCCTGCTGGCCGTCAATGCGACCGATGCGGCGCAGCGGCACTATCTGGGTTCGAGCTAGGCATCCGAGCGCCAGGAGATCCCAAGCGAAGGCCCGGACGGCGAGGCCGTCCGGGCCTTTTTGATTTGCGGCGCGGACGGACCGAAAGTCATTCAGGTTTCAGGCCCGCACGCCGCCCTCAGCCGTGGCCTCGTTCCAGCGCAGCGCCTTGAGCACCGTATCGACGATATTCGGCGCGTTGAGGCCGGCTTCGTCATACTGGAGTTCCGGCTTGTCCTGATCCTGGAAGATGTCGGGCAAGCGCATGGTACGCAGCTTGAGGCCGTTATCGATCAGACCGGCATCGCTCGCCATCGTCAGCACGTGCGCGCCGAGCCCGCCGACGGCATTCTCCTCGATCGTCACCGCGACTTCGTGCGTGGTGAGCAGGCGGCGGATCAGCGCCTCGTCCAGCGGCTTGGCGAAGCGCAGGTCGGCGACGGTGGTCGACAGGCCCTTGGCTTCCAGCATGTCGGCGGCCTTGAGGGCTTCCGCCAAGCGGGTTCCGAGCGATAGGATCGCGACCTTCTTGCCCTCGCGCACCACGCGGCCCTTGCCGATCTCGAGCAGTTCGGGCTCGGGCAGCGGCACGCCGACGCCGTTGCCGCGCGGATAGCGGACCGCGATCGGGCCGGCGTCATACTCGGCGGCGGTGCGGGTCATATGGACCAGTTCGGCCTCGTCCGCGGCAGCCATCACCACGAAATTCGGCAGCGTCGCGAGATAGGTAACGTCGAAGCTGCCCGCATGGGTCGCGCCATCGGCGCCAACCAGCCCGGCGCGATCGATCGCGAATCGGACCGGCAGGTTCTGGATCGCGACGTCGTGCACGACCTGATCATAGGCGCGCTGGAGGAAGGTCGAATAGATCGCACAGAATGGCCGCATCCCCTGCGCGGCAAGCCCCGCGGCGAAAGTGACAGCATGCTGTTCGGCGATACCGACATCGAAGGCGCGCTCGGGGTGTGCCTTGGCGAACTTGTCAACGCCGGTGCCCGAGGGCATCGCCGCGGTGATCGCGCAGATCCTGGGATCGGTCTCGGCGAGCTTCGCCAGCGTCTCGCCGAACACATTCTGATAGGCGGGCGGTCCGGGCGGGGCCTTGGCCTGCGCACCGGTGATGACGTCGAACTTCTGGACGCCGTGATATTTGTCCGCCGCCGCCTCGGCCGGAGCATAGCCCTTGCCCTTCTTGGTCACGACATGGACCAGCACCGGGCCTTCCTTGGCGTCGCGGACATTCTCGAGCACCGGGATCAGATGCTCGAGATTATGGCCGTCGATCGGGCCGACATAATAGAAGCCCAGTTCCTCGAAGAGCGTGCCGCCGGTGACCATGCCGCGCGCGAACTCCTCGGTCTTCGACGCGGCGCTATGAACCCGGCGCGACAGCTTCCGCACCACCTTGCTCGCTAGGCTGCGCAGGCCGAGATATTCCGAGGAGGAAACGACGCGCGCCAGATAGGCCGAGAGGCCGCCGACGGGCGGCGCGATCGACATGTCGTTGTCGTTGAGGATGACGATCAGGCGATTGCCCGCCTGTTCGGCATTGTTCATCGCCTCATAGGCCATGCCCGCGCTCATCGATCCGTCGCCGATCACCGCGATGCCGCGGCCGGGCCGGTTCGACAGCTTGTTGGCGACGGCGAACCCCAACGCGGCCGAGATCGAGGTCGAGCTGTGCGCGGCGCCGAACGGGTCGTACTCGCTCTCGCTGCGCTTGGTGAAGCCGCTAAGCCCCCCGCCCTGCCGAAGCGTGCGGATGCGGTCGCGGCGCCCGGTCAGGATCTTGTGCGGATAGCATTGGTGCCCGACGTCCCAGACCAGCCGGTCGTCGGGCGTATCGAAGACATAGTGAATCGCGACGGTCAACTCGACCACGCCGAGTCCCGAGCCAAGATGCCCGCCAGTGGTGCCGACCGCGCTGATCGTCTCCGCGCGCAGTTCGTCTGCCAGCTGACGCAGCTGATTCGGCTTGAGTTTGCGAAGGTCGTGCGGCGTGTCGACGGTGTCGAGCAACGGCGTCTTGGGAAGGTCGGCCATCTAGCGCACTTACTCCAGCACCTTCATGGTGTCGATTGCCAACGCCCCGACGGGCAGGACGCTCCCTGCACGAGCAATATGCAGGGGCCGTGCACGAAAAATGCGGAGCCGGTGAAATCTCAGGCGGCGCGGCGCTGCGCCAGCGAGCGCCCGAGGCGGAACGCCGCATCGAGATTGGCCTGCTGATCCGTACCGTGCGATTCGAGCAGCAGTTCGTGCCGTACGACGCGCGCACCGCAATAGTCGAAGATGCCGTGATCGATCTGGGTGCGCATCGCGCCGAAATAGCCGTGGCGCGCATAGGTGCCCGAGTCCGCCCCGGCCACGGCAACGAGCACGACTTCCAGCCGGCCGAGCCGTTTGCGCCCACCATTTCCGCCCGATCCATAGGCCCAGCCATTGGTGAAGACGCGGTCGATCCACCCCTTGAGCAGCGCTGGGAACGACCACCAGTAGACGGGATAGACGAGCACCAGCCGGTCGGCGCGGTCAATCCGCGCCTGTTCGGTGAGGACATCGTCCGCCGGCGTCGCAGTCTGGAGGTGAACGGCGAGATCGCGCGCCGTTTCGCGCGGGTCAAACCCTTCGGCAGCGAGATCGGCGAGCTCGACCGACGCCGCAGCATCCAGCTCGCTAAGGCCATCCGCTACCGCACTCGCGACAGCATGGGTGAACGAGTTCGGGTCAGGATGGGAAATAACCACCAAATTGCGCATCATCGGCTCCAACGGGTATGGCATGATTGGCATTGAGCTTATATACTTATAGTAAGTTACTAATGGTAGGTTAAATGTCAACCCCCGCCCGTACCCGCATGTCGCGTGAAAACCGGCTCGCCCAGTTGATGACGATCGCCTGGAGCATCATCCGCGCCGAAGGCTCCGATGCCTTGACGCTGGGGCACCTCGCCGAACGCGCAGGCGTGACCAAGCCGGTGGTCTATGATCATTTCGGGACCCGCGCGGGGCTGCTCGCGGCATTGTTCCGGGATTTCGACGCGCGACAGGACGCGTTGATGGATGCGGCGCTCGACGCGAGTCCATTGACGCTCGAGGGCCGAGCGCAGGCGATGGCAGCCGCCTATGTCGATTGCGTGCTGGCGCAGGGGCGCGAGATCCCCGGAGTGGTCGCCGCGCTGGAGGGATCGCCCGAACTGGAGCAGATCATGCGCGCATTCCGCACGATGTTCCTGAAGAAATGCCGCGCGCTGTTCCTGCCCTTCGCCCCGTCAGGCGAGATCCGCGACCCCGCGCTGTGGAGCATGATGGGGGCTGCGCAATTGCTGTCCTATGCTGCAGCCATTGGCGAAGTGACGCGCGAGGACGCCATCGCGGAGCTGGCGCGCGCGATCCATGCGATGGCGGGTGTGAGAGCCTAGCCTAGTCGCAATCCGCGCACTTGCCGCGCACTTCGATCACCGGGCGAACGGGCGAGAATCCAGCCCCCTTGGCCGCGGAACGCACGGTCTTGGTGATCGTATCATCGTCGATATGCGTGGTCTGGCCGCACGAATCGCAGACCAGGAAGATGCAGTCATGCAGGCAGTCGGGATGCGCATTGGCGACATAGGCGTTGGCACTTTCGACCCGGCGGGCAAGGTTCGACGTTACGAACAGATCCAGGATGCGATAGACGCTGTTGGCGGCAACGCGGCGCCCCTCACGCTTCGACACAGCCTCGGCAATGTCATAGGCTGAGGCCGGCTTCTCGAAGCCCGACAGCGCCTCGAAGATCGAGGCGCGCATCGCGGTCCATTGCTCGCCAGCCTTCTCCAGCGTCGCCTGCGCGGCGCGTGCGAGATCGGCGCCATGATGTTCGTGATGATCGTGCGCGTGCATGGACGCAATGTAGGCCTGCAAGACCCTTGCAGCAAGCGTCAGTAGGTGGCCCGGCGGTTAAGGTCGTGGCCGAGCGCGAGGATCGCGACGCCGATCACGGTCCACAGGATTTCCTGCCCACCATGCGGCAAGGTCAGCGCACCCGCCATCATGCCGAGGCCAAAGGCGCCGACCGCGGACGGCATCATATAACCGTGCTTCCAAATGCCGCGGCCGAGCGCGACCAGTCCGAACAGGATGGCAAGGACCAGGCCTATCTCGTGGATCGCGGGATGGAGGAATGCCCCCGCCGCCGATGCCAGCGCGAGCAGCACCGTGCTCGCCACGCAATGCGCCAGACACAGGCTCGACAGTCCAATCGCAAAGCGATCGAACCGCGAATCGACCTGTTCCCAGAATCGGGGGGCAAGCGCATGGGCCATGCGCGGCATATAGAAGCGGGCCAGCAAAGTTACAACATAACATCCGCCACCGCATATGGCCGGTTTTTCAAGGGTTCGGCTGGCATTTGCGGTCCGCAGGACATAAACGGCGGAGCGTGTCCCGTTTTGCCCAAACCGCCCGCCCCCGCGCCATCGCTTACTGGCTGTTCGCTGTCGCCGTGCTGATCGTTGTGATGGTCGGCGTCGGCGGGATTACCCGCCTGACCGAATCCGGCCTGTCGATCACCGAATGGAAGCTGGTCACCGGCACCCTGCCCCCGCTGTCCGACGCGGCGTGGCTGGCCGAGTTCGAGAAGTACAAGCGCATCCCCGAATATCAGCAGATCAACGCTGGGATGAGCCTTGAGGCGTTCAAGGGCATCTATTTCTGGGAGTATCTGCACCGGCTGCTCGGCCGCCTGATCGGTGTGGCATTTGCGCTGCCGCTGCTGTGGTTCGCGATCCGCCGTGCGATCCCGCAGGGCTATGGCCCGCGCCTGGTCGGCCTGTTGGTGCTGGGCGGACTGCAGGGGGTGATCGGCTGGTGGATGGTCACATCCGGCCTCGCCGAGCGGACCGATGTCAGCCACTTCCGGCTGGCGGCGCATTTGCTGCTCGCGCTGTTCATCCTTGCGGCTTTGGTGTGGACCGCGCTCGACCTGCGCGCGCTGGCCCGCGATCCGGGCTATCGTCCGGCGCGCCTGACCGCGGTTGCGGTGTGGACGGGGCTGATCCTGTTCGTCCAGCTGGTCTATGGCGCATTCGTCGCGGGGCTCAACGCAGGTCTCGTCACCAACCAATGGCCGCTGATGAACGGCAAGTTCTTCCCGTCCGAAGTGCTGGCGGTACGCCCGTTGCTCGATGCGATGCTCAACGATCCGGCGATGATCCACTGGTTCCATCGCTGGTGGGCATGGGTGACCGTGGCAGCGCTGATCGTGCTGGCGCGCCGCGCGCGCGCCGCGGGCGACCGCAAGGCATCGGTGGCGATCCACATCGCCTTCGGCACGCAGATCCTGCTCGGCATCGCGACCGTATGGACGAGCGTGCACCTTCATGTCGCGGCAACGCATCAGGTGGTCGGCGCTCTGGTCGTCGCCGCTGCGGCCTGGGGCGCCCATTCGATCGGAAGGCGGCGATGAGCGATATCGCTATCGTCCACGCGACCTTCGCCTCGTCGGAGGAGGCGGAGACGATCGGGCGGCGCATGGTCGAGGAACGGATCGCCGCTTGCGTCAACCTGCTCGGGCCGTGCACCTCCATCTATCGCTGGCAGGGCAAGGTCGAGACTGCGACCGAGCATCGCGCGCTGTTCAAGACGACGCCGCAGCTTGCCCGCGAGCTGGCCGACCAGATCGCGGCGCTGCATGGCTATGATCTGCCCGTGATCGAGATATGGCCTGCCGCCGCAGGGGACGCGGTTGCCGGCTGGATCGACGACTCGACGCGTTGATCGCGGCCGTCCTGCTCGCGGCGCAGGCCGCAACCTTCGCCCCGCCGCTCGACCGGCCGCTTAGCGCCGTGACCGAAACGGGCAGGACGGATGCGGGCGTCACCCGGCGTTTCACCAACGCCCGGCGCATCGTCTTTCGCCGCACCGCAACCGGCTATCGTGCCGAAGTGACGATCGAACCCGGCCCGCCTGCCACGCCCGGCGAGGACGATCCCACGGCGATGTTCCGCGCAGGGTTCGCGCGGATCGCCGGACGAACGGTGGTGCTGCACCTCGACCCGGCAGGCCGCGTCTCTGCAATCGAGGAACAGGAAGCCATCTGGAAGGCGTTCCTCGACGGCATCGCTGCGCTTGCTCCGCCGGGTACCGACGATCTCGACCGCAGGCGCGCCGGGCAGATCCGCGCGATCCTTGCGGCACTTGCCCCGATGCCGCCCGATCGCCAGCGCGCGACGATCGCAACGCTGGTCGAGCCGCTGATCGCCGCCGACATTGCGGCGGCAGGGGAATCGCCGCCCCGCTCGATCCGCGTTCCCGCCGGATCGGCCTTTGGCACAGCCCAGCTCGACGGTATTCGGGTGGTGCGGCGCCAGAACGGACACCTCATCGTATCAGTCAGTGCGGCGGGCGAGGTATCGCAGCGCACCCCCGCGGGTCAGGCCACGGGCCGTGTGACGCTGGAAACCATGCGCCGCGTCGATCCTGCCACCGGCCTCGTGCTGGAAAGCCGCGATTCGGTGCGCACCGAGCTCGCCGGCGCAGCGCCGGCCACGCGGCTGACGGTCACCACGATCCACATACCGTGACCGATCGCCGGCACGAGGGTGAAGCAACACACAGCAACCACTGTTGCCGGAGGGGGGCAATGAAACGGGTAGCCGCAGCGCTGGTACTCGGAACGCTGTGGGCTGCGGCCGGCGGCGCGCAGGACGTGCGGCCCGTGGCGAAGACCGAACGGATCACAACGCGGTTCGCCCCTCCGGTCGACACCGTGCAACGGTTTCGAGTCACGGTCACCAAGCGCGGCCAGACGCAGAGCTGGGTCGAGGAAGTGCGGTTCGAGCGCAGCGGCACCGGCTATCTGGCGTATTGGCGGATGGATCCCGCCTCCTTCTCTGCGGAGATGCGTCACCCCCTGCTGGCACCCTCGCTGCGCCCGTTCATCGGCACGCCGGTCACGCTCGAACTCGATGACGAGGGCGACCCGACGCGCATACGCGACTGGGAGCCGCTCAAGGCGAGCCTCCTGAAAAGCACCGAGGCGATAGTCCCCCTCATGATGACCGCCGCCGCGGGCCAACCCAAATTGACCCAGGCGGATGCACGCAGAGTCCTGGAAGGGGTGAACGCGCTATACGGCCAGCTCACCCCCGAGACCGCCCCCAAGGCGATCGTTAAGTATCTCTCCAACGTCCTGGGCTGGGGCGGCTATGACATGGAGGCTGGCGAGACCGTCGAAGGCATCGAACAGGCCGATGTTCCGATGTTCGGGGCCTCCGTGGAGCGCCGAATCAGGGTTACGCTCGCCGACACGCAGCCGGATGTGGCCAGGTTCGTGATCGTCGCACAGATCGACGGGGCGGCGATGAAGACCATGATGGCCAAGGTCGCGGCCATATTCGACAACCCCGACCCGGCAGTCCGCGAGCGCGCGCGCCAGTCGATGGCGAAGCTTGAGCAGATGACCATTGTACAAAGCTCCAGCGTGCAGCTCGATCGTGCCACCGGGTTGCCACGGCGGTTCGAACAGAGTGTCAGCGCAGACGGAAAAACGGGCGACACTCTATCGATCGAATGGCTCCGCATATCGCAGGTATCATAATACCCGTCAACAAACCCGCAGTTTTCTTGACTTTCGCGCGCCGTTTCGTCATTTGGCCGCCGTTCGCGCCGTCCGTGATGGGCGGCGTCATGCATTTCAACATGCACCCATTGATGTAAGAGGGTCTGGCCCCATGAAGGCGCTGATGAAGACCACCAAGTCGGTAAAGCCGGCCGAGGTGGAGAAGAAGTGGCATATCGTCGATGCCGAAGGTCTGGTCGTCGGCCGCGCCGCGGTGGTGATCGCCAACGTGCTGCGCGGCAAGCACAAGACGAGCTTCACCCCGCACGTCGATTGCGGTGACAATGTCATCGTCATCAACGCGGACAAGGTCCGTTTCACCGGCAAGAAGCTGGCCGACAAGGTGTACTACAAGCACACCGGCTATGCTGGCGGCATCAAGGAAATCACCGCCGCCAAGGTGCTCGAGGGCCGCTTCCCCGAGCGCGTGCTGGAAAAGGCCGTCGAGCGCATGATCCCGCGCGGCCCCCTGGGCCGCCAGCAGATGCGCAACCTGCGCATCTACAAGGGCGCCGAGCATCCGCACGAAGCCCAGAACCCCGCAGTCCTGGATATCGCGGCCATGAGCCGCAAGAATAAGGTGGGCGCATAATGTCCGACAATCGCCAGTCCCTTTCCGATCTCGCCGAGATCGCCGCCGGCGCGCCCGAGGGTGCCGAAGCCGCGACCAGCGCTGACGCCTATCTGGCCGGCGCCCCTGCCGTGTCGACCACCCCGCTGCGCCAGCAGGAACTCGACGCCTATGGCCGCGCCTATGCGACCGGCCGCCGCAAGGACGCTGTCGCCCGCGTGTGGATCAAGCCCGGCTCGGGCAAGATCACGATCAACGGCCGCGATCAGGAAGTCTATTTCGCGCGTCCGACGCTGCGTCTCGTCATCAACCAGCCGTTCGGCGTCGCCGAGCGTGACGGCCAGTATGACGTGATCTGCACCGTCAAGGGCGGCGGGCTTTCGGGCCAGGCCGGCGCGGTCAAGCACGGCATCGCTCAGGCGCTGACCAAGTATGAGCCGGTGCTGCGCGCACCGGTCAAGGCCGCCGGGTTCCTGACCCGCGACAGCCGCGCGGTCGAGCGCAAGAAGTACGGTAAGGCCAAGGCCCGCCGCAGCTTCCAGTTCTCGAAGCGCTGATCCTTCCCGGATCGAACAGATCAAGGGCGGCCCCGCAAGGGGCCGCCCTTTTTCGTTGGGCGATATCCCGCCGGAACGGTTAGGGTTCGGGCACATGACCTTTGCCGACCCCATCGTCGCCCGCATCGTTCCCTTTCTGGAAGAGATCGGCATTCCCGTTGCGGTGGAGCCTGTGCCGGTCGGATCGCTGTTGCCCGGCGCAACGGTGCGCAACGGCACCTTGATATTCGATCCCGACACGCTGGAATGGCCGGGCGACCTGCTCCACGAGGCCGGGCATATTGCGGTGAGCGACCCTGCAACGCGCGCCGTGCAGGCCGGAATCCCCAACGACCAAGCCGAAGAGATGGCAGCGATGGCCTGGTCCTATGCCGCCGCCATCGCGCTGGAGATCGATCCCATCCACGTCTTCCACGCCGGCGGCTATCATGGCGGCGGAAGGAACTATCTGGAATCCTATCGCAACGGCGGCACCGGGATCGGGGTACCGATGCTGCAATATTTCGGGATGAGCGCCGAGCCGCGTCAGGCAGCGGCATTCGGCCGATCACCGTTTCCGGCAATGGTGCGCTGGCTGCGATGAACCTCGCCGGATTTTCCTGCGCAGGCCCAGGCTGATACCCGAACCGGTTATAAATTACCCGGACTGATCAGAAAGTGTGTCCGGCGCGCATCTATCGCTGCGCAAACCGGTGCAATCGTAACAAGCGAGACTTGACGCCATTCCGCGCCGACATAGCCTCGCCGTACCAACCCGGTCCGGGCCGACTGGGTCAACATAGGGGGCTGTCATGATCTTCGCTCGTCAGCGGGGACGCGTTCGCGTTTCGCTTTTTCTTTCGGCTGCAGGGCTTGGGCTGGCATCGATTGCCGCAAGCGGCGCTCAGGCGCAGACATTCAGGGCCAGCGACCTGGTCGACGGTTCGCCCGAGACGTTCCGCATCTCCAGCCTTGGCGAAGCACCGGAGCCGGCCAGCACCAGCGCCCCGCCCGCAGCGGACGCCGCCATCGCTCAGCTCGCCGCGGCGACCCCCGCTGCGCCGACCGGCGGCTATTACATGGCCAATGGCCAGCGCACGGCCGACTATAACGCCGCAATCGCATCCTGGCGCAGCGACACCCAGTTCGCAGTCGATTATAGCAAGGCCTTTCTGGGCCTTGAGCATGCCTATGCGTTGGGCCTGACCGGCCGCGGGCAGACGATCGGCATCAACGATTCAGGCGTGCTGTTCGAACACCCGCTGTTCGCCAGCGCCGGCAAGGTCTCCGGGCTTCATACCGTCGTGCCTGCCACCTATGGCAATGATGGCCGCGTCAATCCGCGCCGTCCCTGGGAAGTCCACGGCACCCATGTCGCGGGCACGGCTGCAGGCTCGCGGCTGGCCGACGGAAGGATGTTCGGCAACGCGTTCGGCGCGAACATCCTGGCCGCGACCACGAACTTCGCGGCCGGCGACTTCCTGTGGTGGAAGGATCAGATCCTAGACGGTACCACGGTCGCGACCGCGCAGCAGAACATCGTCGATCTGGTGAATACGGGCAAAGTCCGGATCATCAACAACAGCTGGGGTTCTTCGACGACGGTCCCCTACACAGCGTCGATGGCGGTCGCCCAGGCGCAGTTCAGGCGCAATCTGAACGGCATCTACGACCCGGTGCTGGCCAATGACGTCCTGGTGGTGTTCTCCGCCGGCAACGGCTCCGGCGTCCATGCCAGCGTCGATGCGGTGACGCCGCTCAACGACCTTCGCCTGCGGTCGAACTGGCTGTCGATCGTCAACTATCAGGCGAACGGCACCGCCACGGCCAGTTCGAGCCTGTGCGGCCAGACGGCGACCTGGTGCGTCGCCGGTCCGGGCAGCTCGATCATCTCAAGCGTGAACACCTATACGGTCAACACCACGGCGATCCGCGACACATACCGGACCGCCTACCCCGCCATCTATTCCGCGGGCACGGTGGCCCAGTTGCAGAGTGCGGCTAGCAACGCCTGGCTGACTGTTCTCAATGGCTATCTCTCGCGCCGGGCTGCCGCGCAGGCGGCCGGCACGCCGTTCGACGAAGCGGCCGAGCGCACCAACGCCGCGCAGCAGGCGGTGGCGATCACGCTTGCCTATGGCAGCCGCTTCGTCGGCGGCGATCTGGATGGCTACACCAGCACCCTCGCCAATATCCTGACCAGCCCGGGCAATGTCGCGATCCTAGGACGCGATTTTTCTGCCGCCGTGCTGGTGCAGGCCGACGCGCTGCTTGCGGCCCGGCTGCCGCAGTTCGTCACCTATACCGGCCCAGGCTATGGCCCGCTGTCCGGCACATCGATGGCGGCACCGAACATCTCCGGCTTCGCGGCGTTGCTGATGGAGTATTTCCCCGACTACAACACCGGCCTGATCGCCGATATCCTGGTATCCAGCTCGAAGGATCTGGACACGCCGGGTGTCGATCTGCGCTCGGGCTGGGGCGCACCGCAGATGGATGTCGCGCTCAACGGCCCGACCGCGCTGCGCCAGAGCCGCGAGGTCAACGTCACGACGGGCACGGTCGATGTCTGGACGAACAACATCCAGGACGCCCGCGACCGCTACTCGGCCGAGGTCCGGTCGGGATTCCCGGATGATATCGGGGGGATCATCAAACGAGGCGGAGGCGAACTGATCCTGGCCGGCGCCAACACCTATAGCGGCGCCACGCGCGTGGATCAGGGAACGCTGACCGTCAACGGCAGCCTCACCCGTTCGGCGCTGACCGTCGCCTCGGGCGGTACGCTGGGCGGCAACGGCACGCTCACCTCGCTGGTCGCGCAATCGGGCGGCATCGTCTCGCCGGGCAGCATCGGGGCGATCGGGGCTCTGACCGCCACGGGCAACGTGACGCTGGCGGCGGGCAGCCAGTATATCGTCGATATCGGCGCCAGTGGAACGTCGGACCGCATCGTCGCGGGAAGCGCGACGCTGGGCGGGGGCACGATCACGCTGCGCCCGGTCGGCCGGCTCCCGCGCTTTGGCGACAGTTATACGGTGCTCAGCGCTTCCGGCGGGGTCACGGGCACCTTCGGCAGCGCCACGGCGTTCAGTGCGATCCTGTACCCGCAGATCAGCTATGGCACAAACCTCGTGACCGCCAGCATCGCGGCCCGCCCCTATGCCAGCGTCATCGCGGCGACGCCGGTGCAGACCGCCTATGCCCGGCTGCTCGACGGCAACCGTGCGGGCTATCCGGCACTGGCCGGGATCTACGACACCCTCGACCTGCAGAGCGTCGCCACGATCCAGGGGGCGCTCGAGGCGCTCGCCCCTCGTGCGGAGACGACGCGGCGCGCGATCGGCATTGTCACCGCGGACAACATGGCCCGCTTCTTCCGCGAACGCACGTCGATGCTGACGCCGGAAACCTTCGAGGGCGGCTCGATCGCGATGATCGGCAAGCCGATGGAATATGCCGCGAACGCGATTGCCCTGCCGGGCCAGAGCGAAGTGGTCGCCGACACACCTGCCACGGCGATCCGCGAGGGTGCGTTGCCGGAGAATGTCGCCATCTATCTTGCCGGCGGCTATCTCAAGGGTTCCGGGGCATCGATGCCGGGGACGACGCCGCTGGCCGATCGCGACTCGTTCGACGGCTTCTATATCGTCGGGGGCATCGAAACGCGGATCGACGACAAGTCGGCGCTGGGCTTCGGCCTGTCCTATTCGAGCATCGAAGGCGAACGGTCGCTGGGCCAGTCGGCAAAGGGCGACCTGATCCAGGGCACGCTCTATGGCCGCTACGGCGAAACACTAGGCCTGTCGTTCGACGCACAATTCAGCGCCGGCGTCTACCAGTCGTCGACGCATCGTACCGGCAGCTTCGCCGGCACGGCCTTCGATCTGCGCAGCCGCGACAATGCGCTTGCACTGTCGAGCGAAGTCGGTGCGAACTACTGGGCCGGCAGCGAAACACTGCGCTTCGGCCCGCGCATCGCGCTTCGCGCGAGCCGGATCGACCTCACGCCGACACCGGAACGCGGCACCGGTCCCGCACTCTTCTTCGACGAGGATCATATCCGGAGCGCGCAGGGGCGGATCGGCCTTCAGTTCGACGGAAATGCGGATGGGTTCCGCCCGTTCGGTTCGGCCTATTTCGTCCATGATTTCGTCGAGCGGCCGGGCTACTTCAATGCCGGCTTCGTCGGCGGCAATGCCGTCCGCGCGCCCTTCCTGATCGCCTCGCAGGATCGCAACTGGGGCGAGTTGGGCGGCGGTTTCGCCTACAAGGCAGGCAAGGCTACCTTCTCGGTCGCGGCGGACGTGACCGTCGGCCGGTCGGACATCCGCAACAGCTCCTATCGTGCCGGGTTGAAGCTGGCATTCTGAAACCATCGCGATGGGGCGGCCGATAGCTGCCCCCATCGTTTTCCCGGCGGCTAACAGCAGAAGGAAACGATGTCCGTGCCAGCGCTTCTTCCCCTCGCGCTTCTGGGACCTGCGTTGCTCGCCGCATCGGGGCGCGATTCCGTGCCTGCCGCCTTCTACAACCAGCCGGGCGCGAACAGCGCGATGCGGACGGCGGAGCTCGAACGCTGCCGGGTCATCGTCACCGCGCCGATGAGCACAGCCGATCAGAAGGCGCTCACGCCGCCCATCGAGCCCGCCCCCTTGCCCCGCGCCGCGCTGCCGAGCCCGTCCATCGAGACGTGCATGGTGACGCGGGGCTGGCGCGTCTACGCGCTTTCGCTGCGCGAACGCAAAGCGCTAGCCCGCCTGTCACCCAAGGCCCGTGCCAGGGCACTCGATGGACTGACCGCTGCCCGTCATCCGTCGCGAGGCCGTCTCATACGCGACGGCACCGGCCTGCGACTTCGGGACCCTGCCGTTCGATAGATATCCGGCAGAGGTCAGCGCGGCGAGAGGAGCCGGTCGGGCACGTCGCCCATGCGGCGTGCGATCGTCTCGATCGCGGAGCCGATGCGGATTTCGTTGAACGAGGGCGGGCTTTCGCGCACCCGTTCCGACAGCGTCCCCGCGCCGATCAGCCGCACCTCCCCCGCAGCGCCCGGATGGCAGGTGTCGAACGGGTCGTGGACATGGCCGGTCAGCACCGCATCGGCCCCGGCCGCTGCGAGTGCGGAAAGTGCGGCACCGCCGCCGCGCGTGCGCGAACTGCTGCGCGTCCCGGTTTCGACGAGGGGGTGATGGCAGGCGACGAGGATACGGTGCCCGGAAGGAGCCGCCTCGATCATCGCCACCGCATCGCGCAACGCCCGGCGGCTGACATGGCCCTTCGACCAATTGAGCCGCCACTGGAAGCGCGCGGTGGTCTTGAGCGGGACGATGGTCACGCCGGGCAGGTCGAGCGGGCGCTCGATCATCGCCTCGATCGCGCGATAGCGGCGATAGGGAGTCACGAACCGGGCCCAGGGGTTGAAATAGGGTAGATCGTGATTGCCCACCTCGACCGTCACCGGGCAGCCCAAGCCTTCCAGCCATTGTGCGGCGGCAGCGAATTCGTGCCTTCGCGCGCGCATCGTGAGGTCGCCCGTCACCACAACCGCGTCGGGCTGTTCCGCGCGAACGAGCCGGGCGAACCAGTCGAGCGCCTCGCGATCCTCGGCACCGAAATGCACGTCGCTGGCATGGAACAGGCGGATCATTCGGCAGAAGTCGCGATGAAGGCCGGGCGCGTCATGCCCCCACTTGCCTCGGCATCGGGGGCAAGTGTCACCGGCTCGCCGTCGAACAGCGCCAGCACCGGCCGCTTGCTCACCGGGCGCAGCCGTTCCGCGCGCCGTTCGGTCACGGCGCGCGCGGCAACCCAGTCGCCCGTGAGCCAAGTCCAGCCGAGCTCCGCGATCGACGCCCAGTCGCGCGCGTCGATTGCCGCAACCTCCAGCGCATCGGGCGCAGGGGAGACGAACACCGCCTGATAGCGCGCGCGCATGCCCGGCACGCCGGCGACACGGATGCCCTTGCCGAAGGTGCGGCGCCACGCACTGCGGATCGCATGGAGCACGCGCGCGCGCCTTCCCTTGCGCGCGGCTTCGCGCGCGCGCGCCCAGTGCGCCGCCGGGCCGAGGATGAGGCCGACGAACGCGCGGTGCGGTCCCGCCTCGACATAGGGAAGCGCTACGCGGCGCCCGCCTTCATGTGCGGCGTGGACGATCGCGGCGGGATCGGCGTCGCCGTGCAGCGCCTTGGCGAGCAGGTTCATCGTCCCGCCAGGCAGGATCAGGAACGCGCCATCCCAATCCGCGAGCGCGCACAGCGCCGCATTGATCGTCCCGTCGCCGGCGAACAGCACAACGGTATCAACACGCTCAGCCGCCAGTTCCTTCGCCGAGGGGATCGGCTGGTCGGGGAAGCCGGTCTGCCCGGCGAGCGCTAGCCCGCGCTCTTCGAACACAGCTTCGAGCGCCTCGCACTTCTCGCGCGTTGCCGATCCCGAACTGGGGTTGGTGATGAACCAGAGTCGCTCCATGGGACTGCTAACGCACGAAAGCCGATCGCGCTGCGGACATGCGTTCGATCGCCGTGTCGAGCACGGCATCGGCCTTGGCAAAGCACAGCCGCGCCAGATGGGTGACCGGAGCTTCGGCATAGAAGGCCGAGACCGGGATCGCAGCGACCCCGATCTCCTCGACCAGCCGATCGCAGAACGCCGCATCATGCAACGCGATGCCCGATGCGGCGAGGTCGATCGAGAGGAACCAGGTCGCACCGCTCGGCAGCACGCGATAGCCCGCCGCGGTCAGCCCCGCGGCGAGACGGTCGCGCGAGCGCTGAAACCCGACGATCGAGTCCGCAATCCATGCGTCCTGCGTCTCCAGCCCCTCCGCCACCGCCCATTGCAGATTGGGCGCAGTCGAGAAGGTCAGGAACTGGTGGGCACGGGCAAGCACAGCGGCGAGCGGCGCGGCGGCGCACATCCAGCCGACTTTCCACCCGGTGAGCGCGAAGATCTTGCCCGCCGATCCAATCTTCACCGTCCGGTCGCGCATCCCCGGCATCGCGATCAGCGGAATGTGGCGCGCGCTGTCATAGACGACGTGTTCCCATACCTCGTCACAGATGGCGATCAAATCGCGTTCGACGCAGAAGGCGGCGAGATCGGCAAGCTCGCCGTGCGAGAGCTTGGCACCTGCGGGGTTGACGGGGTTGTTGACCACGATCAGCCGGGTGCGCGGCCCCGCAGCCGCTTCGAGCGCGGCGGGGGTTAGTCGCCAGCTGCCCGGTTCCAGCCGCGCGAGCCGCGCCACCCCGCCCGCGCGCTGCACCAGCGGCAGATAGGCGTCGTAGAGCGGCTGGATCAGGATCACCTCGTCCCCCGGCGCGATCAGCGCGGTGAACGACGCCGCAATCGCCTCGGTCGCGCCCGAGGTGACGATCACTTCTTCCGGCGAAAGGTCGAGCTGCTGGTGGCGCGTATAATGGGTGGCGATCGCCTGCCGCAATGCGGGGAGGCCCGCCATCGGCGGATACTGGTTCGACCGCGTCGTCAGCGCGTCCGCCGCGGCCCGGATCACGGGCACGCAGCCCTCGCCATCTGGGAAGCCCTGCCCCAGATTGATCGCGCCCATCGCTCGCGCCCGCGACGACATGGTTTCGAAGATCGTGGTGCCGAGTGCGGAATAGACCGGATTCATGTCGCCGAGCATGCCCGAGCCGCGCGCCAAAAAGAAGAAGGGGCCGCGCGGGCCCCTTCAAAGCGTCCGGCTTGGCGCCTCAGCGTTCGAGATCGTCCTTACCCGGCTGACGCTTCTTCTCGCCGCCATCCTGCTGGCGTTGCGGCTGCCGTTGTTGCTGCCTCTCCATCTTCCGGCCGCGTTGCTGTTGCTGCTGGCCACCCGGATGCCGGGTCTGATCGCGCTGGTTCATCACGTCTCCCCTGATGCCCGCTCGTCCGTTCAACGAGCCGTCGTGCGCATCGATCCGCCATCCGTCGCGGTTAGCGGTCCTTTGCAGTCACTTGACCGGCCGCTTCTCCAGTTTCCGCGCCAGCGTGCGGCGATGCATGCCGAGGCGCCGCGCGGTTTCGGAGATGTTGAAGCCAGTCGCCGCCAGCGTCTCGTTGATCATCTCCCACTCGTGCGTCTTGAGCGACGCCGCGCGCGGCGTGACGGGCACGCCGGCATCGCCGCCCGGCGCCTTGCCGAACGCCGCCTCGATATCGTCGGTGTTCGAAGGCTTCACCAGATAGTGTCGGGCACCAAGCTTGATCGCTTCCACCGCCGTCGCGATGCTGGCATAGCCGGTAAGGACCACGATCAGCATCGCCGGATTGCGCGCATGCAGCATCGCAACGCAGGGCAGCCCGGACGCCGTGCCGAGCTTCAGATCGACCACCGCATGGGTTGGGACCCCGACTTCGAGCAGCGCATCCAGCTCACCGGGGCTGGATGCGACCCGAACGCGATAGCCGCGCCGCTCGAACGAGCGCTGCAGGGTCCGTGCGAAGGTCGCGTCGTCCTCGACAAGGATCAGGTCCGGCATGTCCATCAGGGTGCCTCGTCATGGATCAGCGGCAGAATCAGCCGCACTTCCGCGCCCCCGCCCGCGGGATTGCGCGCCTCGATCCGCCCGCCCATTCGCCGCGCGACGTTGGTGGCAAGGAACAGGCCGAGTCCGTGCCCCGCGCCCTTGGTCGATCGATAGAGTTCGCCGACATGGGCCAATGCCGCCGGATCGAAGCCAAGGCCGTAATCACGCACGATGATCTCCAGCATCCCCTCCTCGACCTTGCCTGTCAGGCGAAGGCCGAGCGGCGAGGCTTCGGCGGCATTGTCGAGCAGGTTCGTCACCGCCTGACGCAGCGCGGGATCGACTGCGATGGTGGCGGCCCCCGCCCCCTCGACGTTAGCGACGATCGGCACCTGCGGCCAGGTCGGCTGCCACGCCTCGACCAGCCCGGTCAGGAAGGCGGCCGCGGCCATGCTCTCCATCGCCTCGCCGCGCGGCTGCCCGGCGGAGTGGAGGATGTCGGAGACGATCGCCTTGCAGCGCTGGACCTCGGCCTGCATTTCCTCGACCTCGCCCGCAAGCCGCGGGTCGCCGGCGATGGCGGGGACACGCCGCCAGTCGGCGAGGATCACCGACAGGGTGCTGAGCGGCGTCCCCAACTCGTGCGCAGCGCCCGAGGCGAACAGGCCCATGCGGACGATGCCCTCCTCCTCCGCGGCATGCTGGCGCAGATCGGCGACATTCGCATCGCGCGCGCGCAGGTTGCGGCTGATCCGCACGATGAACTGCACCAGCAGCCAGGCGACCATCACGAACCCCACCCAATGGCCGATCGCGAAGAGATCGGCATGGGCAAGTGCGAGGTCTGCGGGGAGCTCTAGCGGCACATAGCCGACCGTCAGCAGCGCGTAACCGCAGGCGGTCGCCACCACCAGCACCGCGACCGCGAGCGGAGGGAGCAGGATCGCGCCGAGCACAACCTGAAGCAAATAGAGCGAGATGAACGGGTTGGTCGCACCGCCGCTGAAATAGAGCTGGAGGGTAAGCGCCGCCATGTCGATCAGCAGCGCCACCATCACCTCGCCGTCATGGACCTGATGCCGGGGCAAGGCCATCATCGCGAGCAGATTCGCGATCGCCAGCATCGCGGCGATCCCTAGCATCTCGACCACCGGCAGCGGGATACCGAGACCGTAGCGGACAAGCAGGATAGCTAGCGTTTGCCCGCCGACGGCGATCCAGCGCAGCTGGATCAGCTGGCGCATGTTCTCGGCCGCTGCAGTCTCGGCGGTGAGCGCGGTACCGCGGCGGGTCAGCGCGAGCAGTGGGGCGTCCATCATGCCGGCTTCCGCCGCCACAGCAGGAAGAATGCCGCAAGGCTGATGCCCGCTAGCGCGAACCAGGTGAACGCATAGACGAGGTGATTGTTGTTGAAGCGCAACACGGTGAGCCCGCCTACCGGCCATCCGCCAGGATTGGGAGTCGCGTCTGCGTCGATGAAGAAGGGGGCGGCGGGGCCGACGCCTTGCGCGGCAGCGATCGCCGCTACGTCGCGCGAATACCAGCGGCGCCCGGCCGGATCGTTGGTTCGCAGGAAGCCGCCCTTGGGCTCGGTTGCGCGGATCAGCCCGATGACGGTGACAGAGCCGCCTACCTGACCCGCCGCACGGCTCGCAGGATCGCGGCGATCGGACGGTACGAAGCCGCGGTTGACCATGATGGTCCCTTGCGCCGTGCGCAGCGGGGTGAGTACCCAGAAGCCCGCGCCGCGCACGGTGACCGCCTGCACCAGCGTTTCGCGGTCATGCAGGAAGCGGCCGGTTGCCGCGACGCGGCGATACTCGCTGCCGCGTACATCCAGCCCTGGCCATTGCGCTGGGCCGGGCGCCGGGATCGGCGCAGCGCGCGTGCCGGCCTCGACCCGTTCGATCAGGTCGAGCTTCCACGCACGCCGCTGGACCTGCCAGATGCCGAGCGCGACGAAGCCAAGCGCCAGCAGCAGCATCAGGCCGGCCAGCACGGCCCGCACGGCGGCGGGCCGTCGGCTCACCGCATCTCACTCATGTCGTGCGGCATCGGCATCATGTTTGTGTTGAGGTGGTGCATCACCCACAGTGACCCCGCGAGCATGATGACCACCACGGTGATGGTGAAAATAAGGGAGAGCATGGTCCAGCCGCCCTCCGACTTCGAGTTCATGTGGAGGAAGAACACCATGTGGACGATGATCTGCGCCACGGCGAAGCCCATGATCACCGCCGCGGTCAGTGCGGGCGACAGCGGCATCGTCATCACCAGCCAGAAGGGGATGGCGGTGAGGATCACCGACAGGACGAAGCCGATCAGATAGTCGCGCATCGTCGCATGCGGCAGCTCCGCCGCGGCATGATGGCCATGCTCATGCTCTGCGTGCGGATCCGGGCTCATCGCAGCATTCCCATCAGATAGACAAAGGTGAAGACGCCGATCCAGATCACGTCGAGGAAGTGCCAGAACATGCTGAGGCACGCGACGCGGCGCTGGTTGGCGGGGATCAGGCCGTGCTTGCCGAGCTGAACGATCAGCGTCACCAGCCAGATGATGCCGAAGGTGACGTGCAGTCCGTGCGTGCCGACCAGCGTGAAGAAGGCCGAAAGGAAAGCGCTGCGCTGGGGCCCGGCACCGATTTCGATCAGGTGATGGAATTCGTAGAGTTCGATACCGAGGAAGGCGAGGCCGAACAGACCGGTGACGCCGAGCCAGATCTGCGTGCCGCGAACCTTGCCCATCTGCATCTGCAGCATCGCGAAGCCATAGGTGATCGACGAGAAGAGCAGCATCGCGGTGTTCACCGCGATCAGCTTGAGGTCGAACAGGTCCTTGGGGCCCGGCCCCGCGGCATAATTGCCGCCGAGCACGGCGTAGCAGGCGAACAGGATCGCGAAGATGAGGCAATCGCTCATCAGGTAGATCCAGAAGCCCAGCATCGTGCTATGGCCTTCGGGATGCGGATGCTCGTCCAGCTCGTAGAAGCGGACTTCCTGGCTGTCCGCGGTGAGGGTGGTTGCGCTCATGCGGTCAGGCTCCCGGCGCCAGCTGGCGGGTGCGCGCGTCCTCCACCCCGATCACCGTCGCGGCCGGAATGTGGAAATCGCGCTTATAGTTGAAGGTGTGATAGATCGCGCCGGCGACCACCGCGACGAAGCTCGCTGCGGCCAGCCACCAGATGTGCCAGACCAATGCGAAGCCCATCACCAGGCAGAAGCCCGACAGGATGATCCCGCTGCCGGTGTTGCTCGGCATATGGATGTCGCGGAATCCGCTCACCGGGCGCTGCGCGTTACGTGCCTTCATATCGTACCAGGCGTCGAGGTCGTGGATCACCGGGGTGAAAGCGAAGTTGTAATCCGGCGGCGGCGAACTGGTGGCCCATTCGAGCGTGCGGCCGTTCCACGGATCGCCGGTCGGCTCCGCCAGTTCCTTGCGCTTCCAGATGCTCACCGCGAACTGGATCAGCATCGCGCCGATGCCCGCGGCGATGACGGCGGCGCCGATGCCCGCGATCACGAACCAGATCTGCAGGCTCGGATCATCGAATACGCGCATCCGGCGAGTCACGCCCATCAGGCCGAGGATGTAGAGCGGGGTGAAGGCAAGCCAGAAGCCCACGACCCAGCACCAGAAGGAAACCAGGCCCCATTTCTTGTCGAGCTTGAAGCCGAACGCCTTGGGCCACCAATAGTTGATCGCCGCGAACAGGCCGAACAGCACGCCGCCGATGATCACGTTATGGAAGTGCGCGATCAGGAACAGCGAGTTGTGCAGCACGAAGTCGGCGGGCGGCACTGCGAGCAGCACCCCGGTCATGCCCCCGATCGTGAAGGTCAGCATGAACGCGATCGTCCACATCATCGGCAGCTCGAAGCGGATGCGGCCGCGGTACATGGTGAAGAGCCAGTTGAAGAGCTTGGCCCCGGTCGGAATCGAGATCACCATCGTGGTAATGCCGAAGAAGCTGTTGACGCTGGCGCCCGATCCCATGGTGAAGAAGTGGTGCAGCCACACCAGGTATGACAAGATGGTGATGCACACCGTCGCATAGACCATTGAGGTGTAGCCGAAGAGCCGCTTGTTCGAGAAGGTCGAAGTCACCTCGCTGAACACGCCGAACAGCGGCAGGATCAGGATGTAGACCTCCGGATGGCCCCAGATCCAGATCAGGTTCACGTACATCATCGGCGATCCGCCGAAGTCATTGGTGAAGAAGTTGGTGCCGACATAGCGATCGAGGCTGAGCAGCACGAGCGTCGCGGTCAGGATCGGGAAGCTCGCCACAATCAGGATGTTCGAGCAGAGCGAGGTCCAGGTGAAAACCGGCATCTTCATCAGACCCATGCCCGGCGCGCGCAGCTTGAGGATCGTCACGATCAGGTTGATGCCGGACAAGGTCGTCCCGACGCCGGCTATCTGCAGCGACCATATGTAATAGTCGACGCCGACATTGGGACTGTAGGCAATGCCCGAGAGCGGCGGATAGGCGAGCCAGCCGGTCTGCGCATATTCGCCGATGAACAGCGAGACCATGGTGAGCACCGCGCCCGCGGTGGTCATCCAGAAGCTGAAATTGTTGAGGAAGGGGAAGGAGACGTCGCGCGCGCCGATCTGGAGCGGGACGATATAGTTCATCAGGCCGGTGATGAACGGCATCGCCACGAAGAAGATCATGATCACGCCATGGGCGGTGAAGATCTGATCGTAGTGATGCGAGTTGAGGTAGCCTTCCGACCCGCCGAACGCCAATGCCTGCTGCAGGCGCATCATGATCGCGTCGGCGAAGCCGCGCAGAAACATGATGAGGCCGAGGATCATATACATGATCCCGATCTTCTTGTGATCGACCGTAGTGAACCACTCGGTCCACAGATAGCCCCAGAGGCGGTATTTGGTCAGCAGCGCGAGCACCGCGAGGCCGCCGATCGCAACCACCGCGAAGGTGGCGATCAGGATCGGCTCGTGCAGCGGGATCGCTTCGAGCGAGAGGCGGCCCAGGATCGGACCGGCTTCGGGGGCGGGATGCGGGGTCATGTCGGGCCTCAGGAGAGCGGCTGGCCGGGCTCGCCCTGACGGGCGATGCGGGAAGGCTGGCGGGCGGGCTGCGCCGCGGCCGGCTTGGGCACCGCAGGTTTGGCCACGGGCGTCGGGGTGGTGCAGATCGCTGCGACATAGCGGCTGGTGCCCGCGGTGCCGCGCGCGGCGTATTTGTCGTAGGCAAGCTCGCGGACGTTATAGAGACCGGCCATGCCAAGGCCGCCCTTGGCATCGATCATCATCATGTCGCTCATGCACATCTTACCCGGCTCGACGCAGAGATTGACCACCGCATCGAACAAGGCGGGGTCAGTGCTGGCGAAGCGGCGCACGGGATCGCGTTGGCTCGGCTTCTCGAGCTTGAGATAGGCGTCGCGGTCGAGCGTGCCGCCCGCAGCCTTGGCCTGCGCCACCCATTTGGCGAAGCCGGCATCGTCGAGGCTCTTCGCCGCGAAGCGCATGTTGGAGAAGCCCCAGCCCGAATAATTGGCGGAGAGGCCGGTAAACTCGCCCGGCCGGTTGAAGACGGCGTGCAGCTTGGTCTCCATGCCGGGCATCGCGTAGATCTGGCCGGCGAGCGCGGGGATGTAGAAGCTGTTCATCACCGACGACGCCGAGATACGGAAGCGGATCGGTCGGTCGATCGGCGCCGCGAACTCGTTGACCGTCGCAATGCCCTGTTCGGGGTAGATGAACAGCCATTTCCAGTCGAGCGCGACGACCTGGACCTCAAGTGGCTGAACATTCGCCGCGACCGGCTTTCCGGGCGCTAGTCGCGCAAGCGGACGATAGGGATCGAGCAGGTGAGTCGCCGCCCAGGTGAGCGCGCCGAGGCAGATGATGATCAGCAGCGGTGCCGACCAGATCACCAACTCGAGCGCGGTCGAATGGTCGAAATCGGGCTCGTAGGTAGCCTCTTCGTTGCTGTGGCGGTAGCGCCAGGCGAAGACCACGACGAGCAGCATCACCGGAACGATGATCAGCAGCATCAGCGCGGTCGAGATGTAGATCAAGTCCCGCTGCTGGACCGCGACATCTCCCGCCGGGTGAAGCACATCGCTCTGGCAGGCCGAGACGAACGCGACGAGCGGCAGCAGCATGAGCATCCGGCCGAGATTGGCCAGCTTCTTTCCGGGCAATGGCCAGAACGATGACTTGTCTTCGCGCATGGACCTCCGCCTATCCCGGCGCCCGTCCGCGCCGACATTGGACATTTTGTCCTATCCCCGTCGCGTCGCTTTTCTGGTGCAGCGGACGCTGAAGCACAATAGTATCGAATAAGCTGCCGGAGCCATAGCCGTATGACCGCACCGAATGCCGCCGCCAACTCGACATCGCTGGAACGCGACGCCCGGATCGTGAATGCGCGCGACCACAAGATCGCGCCTGGCGAGATCGCCATCGGCGTGATCATCGGCCGCACCAGCGAGTTCTTCGACTTCTTCGTCTATGCGCTGGCTTCTGTGCTGGTGTTCCCGTCGCTGATCTTCCCCTTCGTCGATCCGCTGACCGGCACGCTCTATTCCTTCGCACTGTTCGCGCTCGCGTTCATTGCGCGCCCGCTGGGTTCGGCGATCTTCATGTGGATCGACCGCCATCACGGTCGCGGCGTCAAACTCACCATCGCGCTGTTCCTGCTCGGCGGATCGACCATGTCGATCGCGTTCCTGCCCGGCTACAACCAGATCGGCATGGGCGCAGTGTGGGTGCTGGCGCTGCTGCGGATCGGCCAGGGCATCGCGCTGGGCGGCGCATGGGACGGATTGCCCTCGCTGCTCTCGCTCAACGCCCCCGCTAATCACCGCGGCTGGTATGCGATGATCCCGCAACTCGGCGCGCCGCTCGGCCTGATCGTCGCCGCGGGGCTGTTCGCTTTCTTCATGACCACGCTCACGCCCGAGGACTTCCTCGCCTGGGGCTGGCGCTATCCCTTCTTCGTCGCCTTCGCGATCAACGTCGTCGCGCTGTTCGCACGTCTGCGCATGATCGCGACTCCGGAATTCGAGCGATTGTTCGAGAGCCGCGAGCTTCAGCCCGCCCCCTTCTGGGAAACGGTACGCGAGGAGGGCCGCACGATCGCGCTCGGATCGTTCGCGCCGCTGGCGAGCTTCGCGCTGTTCCACCTCGTCACGGTCTTCCCGCTCTCGTGGATATTGCTCAACACCGGCGAGGCGGCCGAGCGCTTCCTGGTGATCGAGATCGTCGGCGCGGTCGTGTGCGTGCTCGCCATGCTCGCCTCGGGCTTCATCGCCGATCGTGTCGGCCGCCGCGCGGTGCTCGGCGTGTCGGCGGTACTGATCGGCGCCTATAGCGGCTTCGCGCCTCAGCTACTGGGGGCAGGCGGGGTTGGCGAGACCGTCTATATGATGGCCGGGTTCGTGCTGCTCGGCCTTGGCTTCGGCCAGTCGTCGGGCGCGGTGAACAGCCGCTTCTCGAGTGAGCGGCGCTATACGGGCGCGGCAACCACCGCGAATCTCGCCTGGCTGATCGGCGCGGGCTTCGCACCGCTGGTCGCGCTGCTGCTCGCGAGCACCTTCGGCCTATGGTCGGTGGGCGCCTATCTGCTCTCTGGCGCCGCCTGCACGCTCGCTGCGCTCGCGATCAACCGCGACTGGGCACGGCCAGGCGAATAGACCCGCATCGCCGGGAGGCATCGAAGGCCCCGGGGGAGCAACGGCTTTCCGGGGCCTTTTCCATGTCATCGGGAAATGAACCCAAGTGCGATCGGCGAAGGCGGATGAGGCGCATCGGAACGAAAAAGCCCGCCGGTCTTGCGACCGGCGGGCTTTCGAAATGGTGGGCGCGGCAAGGATTGAACTTGCGACCCCTGCGATGTCAACACAGTGCTCTACCACTGAGCTACGCGCCCGATAGCCTTGCGGCGAATCTCGGGAAGCGGCCCTTTAGCGGGGGCCGACGACCCATGCAAGCACCTGAATCAATTCCGGCTCGGAACCTGCTCCATCTCGAACAGCCGATCGACCTCCAGCACCAGGTCGCGCAGGTGGAACGGCTTTGAAAGCACCCGCGCCGAGGGGATCTGCTTGCCGGCCTTGAGCGTCACCGCCGCAAAGCCGGTGATGAACATCACGCGCATGTCGGGCGCGATCTCCCCCGCCTTCTGCGCCAGCTCGATACCGTCCATTTCCGGCATCACGATATCGCTGAGCAGCAGATCGAATCGCTCGGCCTCGATCAGCGGCAACGCCGCGGTCCCGCGATCGACTGCGGTCACGGCATAGCCGGAGCGCTCGAGCGCGCGCGCGAGATATTCGCGCATCACCCGATCGTCCTCGGCCAAAAGAATCCTGATCATCCCTACCCCTATTGGCGCGCTCCGCGCTGCGCCCACCCCACGAATCCGGCGCGGTCGCCAGGGTGCAGATTATGCGCGAAGGACTTAAGATTTTCCAGCCGTTCACCAGATCAACGGCCAGATCAAAGGGACGTTGCCGCACGCGTCACGCCCGCATAGGGTCGAGCCGTGACCGATCTCGCCTCCTTCGACCGTCACGGCCCCGTCCTGCCGGTCTCGCCGGTCGTCCTGTCGGTACCGCATGCCGGGCGTGACTATCCTCTGCCGCTGCGCGCAGCGCTGCGGGTACCGCTCGCCAGTCTGCTACCGCTCGAGGACCGGCACGCCGACAGGCTGACGCTGGCAGCACGCGGGGCGGAGACCCTGCTCGTCGCCAATCGCGCACGTGCCTGGATCGACCTCAATCGCGCCGAGCATGAGCGCGACCCCCGGATTGACGAAGGCGCCACGCCCATTCCGGAAGGCGCGATGTCGCTCAAGCTGCGCAGCGGGCTTGGCCTGGTACCGCGCCGGGCAGGCGGTGCGGACCTGTGGCGCCGCCGCTTTGCCGACGAGGAAGTGCGTCAGCGAATCGAACGCGACCACCGCCCCTACCATGCGGCAATCGAGGCCGAACTGGCCGCGGCGCGTGACCGGTTCGGAGTCGCGGTGCTGCTGGACATCCATTCCATGCCCCCGCTGGCGAGTGGCGGCGCGCGCATCGTGATCGGCGACCGGTTCGGCCGCTCAGCCGCCGCACGCTTCGTCGGACGGATTGAAGGCGCCGTCCATGCGGCGGGGATCCGCACCGCGGTGAATACCCCCTATGCCGGCGGGCACGTCCTCGATCGCCATGCCGATCCGGCGGCGAATATCCACGCGATCCAGATCGAGATCGATCGCAGCCTCTATCTCGACCGTCGCCGTGACCTGCCCGGCCCCGGCTTCGAACCGGCCGCAGCGCTGCTCCGCCGAATCATCGATGCCGTTGCAGACGAAGCGGTGCCGCTCGCCGCAGCCGCGCAATAGCCTTGGGAGGCCATGAGCGTCAGGACAGGCGTCCTGGCCAGCGCATAAAAAAACCGCCCGGTGTTGCCACCGGGCGGCCAAGGTTCAGGGAGGAGACACGCCCGAGGGCGTGCCGCACGGTTCCGCGAAAGGGGGGACACGAAACCGTACTGATCAGGATATAGGAAGACTTGACCGTGGCTTCAAGGCCACAATCGAAAATGCGATGAACGGTAGATATTCCGGCGCCATGCCTTTGATTTCCAGGCGGCGAATCGCGCGGCGAACGGCATCGCGGCGATATGGGGTTCCGGCGTCTTCCGGCAAGGCCGGGCGCGGGAAGATGCCTCCCACCGCCGATCGCGGTGGGAGGCAGCATTCGTCAGGCAGCCGGCGCTGCGGCCAGCGGCACCACATTGCCCTGCTGGAGCTGGCGCGCGAAGATCTCACGCATCAGGCTCAGCGAGAAGAGATGGGCGTAGATCAGCGGCAGCATGCCGTTCTGCGACATCTTGCGCAGCTGATCGCCACGCAGATCGTTCAGCTTGGCCTCGTCCACCATGCGGAAGCCGCGATAGATATAGGGCTGATCAGCACCCTCGGGCTGAATCGCGACCTCGCCGTCCATCAGCAGGCCCATATCGTTGAGCTCCTTGAGGAACGCGTTGGTCTTCTGACCCGCGATCTCGAACTCCTCATTGAACTTGAGAATGTTCTGAACCAGCTCGGTCGGCTTGCCGTCCTCGAACAGCGCATCGCCTTCGTCGAACGCACCGATCGTGTCGGAGGTCGGGTCGAAGCAGAGCGACAGCTCTTCCGAATCCGGGCGAAGCCGTGCGAGCAGGTACGGATAGCGGCGGACATAGGCGGGAATGTAGAGATTCTCGCCTTCCTTGATCTTGCCGTCCGCACCGAAAAAGACGTTCACGCCCTCGTTCAGCCCCATCAGGCCGAGCGGCACCGAATCGTCGCCGACCGAGAAGACGATCGGCATGTTGCGCTGGACCAGCGGAAACTCTTCGACCGTCAGCGGAATCGCATGCTGGGTCGCCATGAACGGCGCCGAATCGGCCTGGCGAATACGCCAGTTGCTGTGCAACTCGCTCGAAAGCGGCTGCAGATCGTTGTAGAAAAGCGGAAGACCCTGTGCTTGCGGCGCGCTGGCCATGAAACTCTCCTGGAAATGAAGCTGCCGCGGTCTATTGGTCCGCGCGCTCCGGCGCAAGGAAAACGAGTTTCCCGGGGTTGAGCAGATTGCGCGGATCGAAGGCACGCTTGATCGCGGCAAGCGCATGCATCCGCGCCGGCGAGGACAGCCGCGCCAGCTCGTCACGCTTCATCTGGCCGATGCCATGCTCGGCGGAGATGGATCCCCCGGCCGCGACTACCAGATCGTGGACAAAGGGACTGATTATGTCCGAATGGGTCTTTGCCCAGTCCGCCGCACTGCCCGCGGGCGCGCGGACATGGAAATGGACGTTGCCGTCGCCGAGATGCCCGAAGGCCCCGGCGCTCACGCCCGGAAAGCGCGTCTCGACCGCCTTCGCGCCATCGATCATGAAATCCGGCATCGCCGCTACCGGTACCGAAATATCGTGCTGAAGCGCCGGACCGCTCGCGCGCTCGGCCTCTGAAATCGATTCGCGCAGCTTCCAGAACGCCTCGGCCTGGGCCTCGTTCGCCGCAATCGTCGCGTCCTGGGCGAGGCCGGACTCGAGCGCCGGCCCCAGCAGCCGCTCGATCAGCTGCGCGGGCGCCTCCTGCTCGGCGCTCACGGCCACGGCTTCGATCAATACATGCCAGCCATGGTCGCCCGACAGCGGCGCGCGCGTACCCGGGATATGGCGCAGTACCGCGCCCAGCGAGCGGGCGGGGATGATCTCGAAGCTCTCGATCGTATCGGTCGCTGCCTCGAGCCGCTGCAGCAGTTCGAGCCCGGCATGCGGCGAGGCAAGCCCGATCCACGCGACCGCCCGCGCGTGCACGGCAGCGACCAGCTTCAGGCTCGCCGCGGTCACCACGCCGAGCGTCCCCTCGGCGCCGATCAGCAGCTGGTTGAGATCATAACCGCGATTGTCCTTCTTGAGCGCAGCCAGCCCGCCATGAATGCTTCCGTCCGCGAGCACCGCCTCGAGCCCCAGTACCAGGCCGCGCATCGTTCCGAAGCGGAGCACCTGCGTGCCTCCCGCGTTGGTCGAGACCAGCCCGCCCACCGTCGCACTGCCCTTCGCGCCCAGCGTCAAGGGGAAGCGCCGCCCCTGCGCCAGTGCCGCGTCATGAAGATCGGCGAGTATCACCCCTGCCTCGACTTCTGCGAGATTGGCGGCCGCGTCGATCCGCCGCACGCGATTCAGCCGCCGCAGCGACAGGATCAACGCCGATCCGTCCGCAGGCGGGGTGGCTCCGCCGACCATCGAGGTATTGCCGCCCTGCGGCACCAGCGCGACGCCGTGCTGCCCGGCGAGGGTGACCATCGCGGCTACCGCCTCTGTCGAATCGGGCTGAAGGATCGCCGCCGCCGCACCATGATAGCGGCCGCGCCAGTCGTTCAGCCATGGCGCAATGACGTCTGCATCGGTCAGCGCGGCCCTGGGGCCGAACCGCGCCCTCACCGCATCGATCACCTTCTGCTGTGCCGTCATGCCGTGCCGCTACCATCGGTCGCCGCCGCTCGCAATTCATGCACTGTTCAACCGCACACGCTATGAGGCATGGTGAGATGGTGAACTTGCTGCTTGCCGCCACGACTGCGTTGTTGTTGCCCACCGCCCCTCCGGGAGATGGACGCAAGACCGCATCCGCGACCGCCGGCGCGACGCGCGTGGCGCAGGTCAGGATTCAGCAGCATTTCGTGATTCGCGTGCCGCGCCCCGATACCGTTCGCCGCGTCTCCACCACCACCGCACCGCTCCCGCCCATCGGCTGGGTCGAGAAGAATGCCGACAAATGCGTCAAAATGCAGAGCCTGGCCGGAGCGACCATCACCCGCCCCGACAGCGTCGACCTGCTCCTGTCGGGCGGCAAGAGGATGCGCGCCAAACTGGGCAATGAATGTCCGGCACTCGACTTCTATACCGGCTTTTACGTCAAGCCGACGAAGGACGGAATGATCTGCGCCAAGCGGGACGTGTTCCGCTCACGCGCGGGGGGCGAGTGCCGTATCAAGGCATTCCGGACGCTGGTTCCGGAACGATAGGCGCTCACCCCTTCGTCTTTACCTTGACTTTACGGCGCATTTCACCGATGCGCCCGGCTGTTTAATGCGGGCCCTTGCCCCTTCTTTCCGGACATCTGGATGAGCTTCGCCGATCTCGGCCTCTCTGACGAATTGCTAAAGGCCGTCACTGAGGCCGGCTATACCGACCCTACCCCGATCCAGCGCCAGGCGATCCCGTCGGTGCTGATGATGCGCGACCTGATCGGCATCGCCCAGACCGGCACCGGCAAGACGGCGTCGTTCGTGCTGCCGATGATCGACGTGCTCGCCGAGGGACGCAGCCGTGCGCGCATGCCACGCTCGCTGATTCTCGAGCCGACGCGCGAGCTCGCCGCGCAGGTTGCCGAGAATTTCGAGAAGTACGGCACCCATCACAAGCTCAGCATGGCGCTGCTCATCGGCGGCGTGCAGATGGGCGATCAGGTCAAAGCGCTGGAAAAGGGCGTCGACGTCCTCATCGCCACGCCGGGCCGCCTGATGGACCTGTTCGAGCGCGGCAAGATCCTGCTCACCGGCTGCAACCTGCTCGTGATCGACGAGGCCGACCGGATGCTCGATATGGGATTCATCCCCGATATCGAGAATATCTGCACCAAGCTGCCCGCGAACCGCCAGACCCTGCTCTTCTCGGCGACGATGCCGCCGCCGATCAAGAAGCTGGCCGACAAGTTCCTGTCGAACCCCAAGACGATCGAGGTTGCCCGCCCCGCGAGCACCAACACCAACATCACCCAGTGGCTGGTGCCGGTCGCCAATAGCGCGTTCGAGAAGCGGCGGACGCTGCGCCGCCTGATCGAGGATCAGGGCGTCGCCACCGCGATCATCTTCTGCAACCGCAAGACGACGGTGCGCGAGCTCAACAAGAGCCTCAAGAAGCATGGCTATCGCTCGGCAGAGATCCATGGCGACATGGACCAGTCGTCGCGCATTGCCGAACTCGACCGGTTCAAGGCAGGCGAGGTCAACATCCTCGTGGCGTCCGATGTCGCCGCGCGCGGGCTCGACATCAAGGGTGTGAGCCACGTCTTCAATTTCGACGCGCCATGGCACCCGGACGATTATGTCCACCGCATCGGCCGCACCGGCCGCGCGGGCGCGACTGGCACCGCCTTCACACTAGTGTCGAGCGCAGATGCCGAAGCGATCGACAATATCGAGAAGCTTCAGGGCCAGAAGATCGATCGGATGGGGGCGCTGCCCGTCGAGGACGTACCGGCCGAGGAAAAGAAGGGCCGCGGCCGCAAGGGCAGCAAGCCCAAGGCAGACGCGCCCAAGCCGGACAAGAAGGCCGCGGACAAGGCGCGCAGCGACGAGCCGCGCGAGGAGCGCCGCCCCGAGGCGCGCGAGCCGCGCCGGGATGATCGCCCGCGCCGTGATCGCGATCGCGACCGCCGCCGCGATTCGTTCGACGACGGCCCCGATGACGGCTGGAACGGCCCGGTTCCGGATTTCCTCAACTTCACGATCCCGGCATGAGCGCAGTCGAAGACGAGGACGACTTCCTCGTCTTCACGCCCCTTCCCGCAGTCGAAAGCCCGTGCGTCAGCATCTGCCGCATGAAGGACGGGCTGTGCGAAGGGTGCGGCCGCACGCTGAACGAGATCGCCGAATGGTCCATGGCGAGCGACGACCGGCGACGCGAGATCCTGTCACGCATCGCCACAGCGCAGGCCTAGCCGGCCAGCACCCGCCCCGCCACCGCATCCAGCTTCGCCAGCAGCGCCGGATCCCGCGCCGACGGGACGGTGATAAGCGCCGCGTCTAGACAGGTATCGATCGGTGATGCCTCGCGCGTCTCCGGCAGGCCGTGCAGCAGCGCCGTCACCATCGCGCGTGCCTTGGCGGCATTGGACGAAAGCTGCTCGATCACCTGTGCGACGTCCACTGCCGCTTCTTCTTCGCGCCAGCAATCATAGTCGGTGACCATGCCGACCAGCGCGTAGGGCAGCTCCGCCTCCCGCGCGAGCCTGGCCTCGGGCATCGCCGTCATGCCGATGATGTCGCAACCCCAGCTGCGATAGAGATGGCTCTCCGCACGGGTCGAGAATTGCGGGCCTTCCATCGCGAGATACGTACCGCCTGCATGCACCTGCGCACCAGCCGCTCGCGCCGCCGCCGCGGCGAATTGCGACAGGCGCGGGCAGACCGGGTCGGCCATCGAAACGTGCGCGACCATGCCGCTGCCATAGAAGCTTGACGGGCGGCCCTTGGTGCGGTCGATGAACTGATCTGCGACGGTGAACGTACCGGGCGCACGCTCCTCGGTCAGTCCGCCGACCGATGAGACGGCGAGCACATCGGTGACGCCCATGCGCTTCAGGCAATCGATGTTGGCGCGGTTGTTCAGCTGCGATGGAGAGAGGCGATGCCCGCGCCCGTGCCGCGGCAGGAACGAGACGCGCGCATGGCCCATCCGCCCGGTGAAGATCGCGTCGGAGGCCTCACCCCAGGGCGATGCGACGGTCACCCATTCGCCCCGCTCGATCCCCTCGACATCATAGAGCCCGGATCCGCCGATGATCCCGATATGCCAACCGCTCACTCAATCCCTTTCGCGCTGACCCGTGGCCGGGCGTAGGCGAAGTAGATGACAACCCCGAGTGCGTTCCAGGCGAGGAACCAGAGCTGGGTCTTCACCGGCAGGCTGAAGAACAGGTAGATGCAGCCGAGTACGGCGATCGCGCCCACGAGCCACCAGAGCGGCGTGCGGAACATGCGCGGCATATCCGGCGCACGCACCCGCAGCACCATCATGCAAACGGCAACCGCAGTGAACGCTGCCAGCGTACCGGCATTCGCCAGCGCCGCGATCTCGTCGATCGGGAGCAGCCCGGCGATCACCGCGACGATCGCCGCGGTGAACAGCGTGATCCGCACCGGCGAGCCCCGCTTCGACACCTTGGCGAGGCCGATCGGCAACATGCCGTCGCGCGCCATGGTGAAGAAGATGCGGCTTTGACCGAACAGGAAGCCGAGCAGAACCGTAGGCAGCGCGATGATCGCCGATACCGCGAGGAAGGTCGCGAAACCGGGCCGACCAAGGTCGCGCAGGATCAGCGCGAGCGGTTCGGGACTGTTGGCGAAGTGCGTGAACGGCGTTGCGCCGACCGCAGCAACCGCGACGAGCATGTAGATGGCGACACAGGCGATCATCGATCCGACGATGCCGATCGCAAGATCGCGGCCGGGATTCTTGGTCTCCTCCGCCGCGGTCGAGATCGCGTCGAAGCCGTAAAAGGCGAAGAAGATGATCGCCGCCGCCGCCATCACCCCGCGCTCGACTCCGTCAGGCGAAATGGTCTTGGCGAAGCCGAAGGGGGCAAACGGCTCAAGATTGGCGCCGTTGAAATAGGGCAAAGCCACCGCGACGAACACGGCGAGCGCAATGATCTTGACCACAACCAGCGCGGCGTTGAGCGTCGCGCTCTCCTTGGTGCCCAAGCAGAGCAGCCCGGCGACCACGGCGATGATGAAGATCGCAGGCAGGTTGACGATGCCGTTGGCGTGCGGCCCTGCCATCAGCTCCAGCGGCATACCCGTCCAGGCATGGAGCAAGGGGGCGGCATAGCCGGACCAGCCGACCGCCACGGTGCTGACCACCAGCGAATATTCGAGGATCAACGACCAGCCGACCACCCAGGCGATGATCTCGCCCAGCACGGCATAGCTGTAAGCGTACGCGCTGCCCGAGGCCGGCATCATCGTCGCCATTTCGGCATAGGCGAGCGCGGCGCAAGCGCAGATCGCGCCGGCGATGACGAAGGACATGATCACAGCGGGCCCCGCCTTGCCCGCACCGACCCCAATCAGGGTGAGGATGCCGGTGCCGACAATCGCGCCAACCCCGAGCGCTACGAGATGCGGCCAGCTCAAGGTAGCGGCGAGGCGATGCTCCGGCGCCTGTTCGGCCGCGTCCTTCACGCGCTTCGTTCGAAACAGTCCGCCGGCCATAGCTTTCCCCTTTGTTGCAGCTGAGACTGGTGCGCCGGAGCCCGCGCGCCGTCAACGGTTCATGCGACAGACAGCGACGCGGGCGCAGGGTCGTTACGCCCTCGCTATTCGGAGAATCGACCGATGGACCGTCGCCTGTTCCTGTCCTTCGTCGGTATCGGTGCCGCAACGCCCGCACTTGGCCAGCCGCGCGCCGTCGAAGCCGCCAACCCGCAGATCGACTATCCGGGCTTCCAGCAACTGACCGGCGATGTCGCGTCGCTTCGCAACGAACGGCTGCTGCCCTTCGCTCAGTTCAAGAAGCAAGCCGCCTCAGCCGGCACCCTGCTGCTCGACGCGCGATCGGAGAGCGCGTTCCGCGAGGGGCATATCAAGGGCGCGGTCAACCTGCCCTTCCCCGATTTCAACGCGGAGTCGCTTGAGGAGACGGTGGGCCCGAACGTCCACCGCCGCATCCTGATCTACTGCAACAACAATTTCTCGAACCGCACGCGCCCCGTGCCGATGAAGGCGCGCCCTCTGGCGCTCAATATCCAGACCTTCATCAACCTGGTCGGCTACGGCTATCGCAATGTGTGGGAACTGGCCGACGTGATCGACTTCAACGATCCCAAGGTGGAGTGGGTGCGCGCGTAACGCGCACCCTGCTCTTCACTTCGCGGCGAAGCGAATCGCTTGTCCGCCGCCTGGTGCCAGTGCCAGCATCAGCTTGTCGCCGCGCTTCACCTTCCTGGTCTCGATCACGTACTTGTGCCGCGTATCGCTGTCGAAGCGCGTGTCCGGCGCGTCACGATAGATTTGCGCGGTGTAGGTCTTGCCCGGATCGAGGAAGTCGAGCGTCACCTCCAGGTTGCGCGCCTGTTCGTCGCCGACCGAGCCCAGATACCAGTCGGCACCGTTCCGGTCCTTGCGAGCGATCGTGACATAGTCGCCGACCTCGCCATTGAGGATGCGGGTGTCGGCCCAGTCGACCGGCACGTCCTTGATGAACTGGAATGCGTCCATCAGCTTGGCGTAGACCTCGGGCTCGTCGGCGGCCATCTGCACCGGCGAGTAGATCACGACATATTGCGCGAGCTGCTTGGCGATGGTCGAGGGTATGTCGCTGTCCTTCTCGCCCTTGAGGCTCAGGATGCCGGGGGTGAAGTCCATCGGCCCGGACAGCATCCGGGTGAAGACGAGATTGGCTTCATGCTCGGGCGGGTTCTTGCCCTGCCACGCCATATATTCCTGTCCCCGCGCTCCTTCGCGGGCGAGCCAGTTGGGATAGGTGCGGCGAAGGCCCGTATCCTTGATCGGCTCGTGCGGATCGACGCTGATCTTGTGCCTGGCGGCGGCGAGCACGACGCGCAGGTGATGGTTCGACATCCACTGGCCGTCATGCCACTCGCGATGCTCTGACCCGTCGGGATCGACGCGGCCGATCTGGCCGGCATCGGCGACATAGCCGGTCTTCACCACCTTCTGCCCATGCGCCGCCGACCAGGCAAAGGCCGTGTCGAGCTGCTTGTCGTAATGACTGGCCGAGCCGCCGGTCTCGTGATGGCCGACCAGCGCGGTGCCCTTGGATCTGGCGTAGGCAGCGAGTGCCTTGGCGTCGAAATCCTCCGTCGGACCGGAGAAGTTCATCTCGGTGCCGTTGCCGAACCAGTCGCCGTCCCAGCCGACATTCCACCCCTCGACCAGCACGCCCGGAATGCCGTTCGCCCCGGCGAAGTCGATATAGCGCTTCACATTCGCGGTGGTGGCGCCGTGCTGCGGGCCGCGCGCCCAGCTCCACTTGCCCTTGATCATGTTCCACCACACGCCGACGAACTTGCCGGGCTTGACCCAGCTGACATCGCCGAGCTTGTTGGGCTCGTTGAGGTTCAACGTCATGCGGCTGCCGGTGTAGAGCCCGGCGGCATCGTCGGCGATGACCATGGTGCGCCAGGGCGTGGTGAACGGCCCCTGCTTGACTACCTTGGCCGGACCGGCACCGGGCGAGAGCTGAGCCTTGAAGCGCGTGCCGGTCACGCGGCGCAGCCACATGCCGGAATAGTCGACCAGCGCCGCCTCGTGGAAGGCGACATGCGTGCCGTCCTCCAGCTTCACCGTGATCGGCGTGTGCGCCTGCCCGACCTCGGAGATCGGCGTGCGGTTGTAGAGATATTCGTAGCGGTTCCACTCGCCCGCCGGAATCCACCAGGCGGTGCCATTGCCCGCCAGCCCGAACTCGGTCAGTTCGTCGGCGATATTGGCGTGCTTGAGGTTGGGCTGATCGGGGAATTCGTAGCGGAAGCCGACGCCCTCGTCGAAGATGCGGAACACCACGTCCATCACCCGCGCGAGCGCAGTCGATTCCTTGAGCCGAACACGAAATTCGGTGTGGCGGTCGCGGATCGTTTTCCACTCGCCCCAGGGCTGCTCCCAGGTCGAGTCGGCCGAGCTTGTCGCCTGACTCTCGATCGCGAAGCGCCGCTCGAGCTTGGGCGCGTCGGTCAGCAGGAAGCCGAGCCGCGAAGGCTCGATCAGCGGCTTGCCGTTGCGCGCGACGGCATAGTGGGGCCGTCCATCGCCATCGACAGTCACCGTGACGCGAAGCTTTCCGTCGGGCGAGGTCGCAGTCGCGCCGCCTTCCTTCAGCGCGGTGTTCTGCACCACGCCCTGCGCCAGCGCCGGCAGTGCCATCATCGACGTCAACGCTGTCAGCACGATCAACCTGCTCATCTCGCTCTCCTGTTACGCGGCCATCTTCTCAGGCGATTTGTTCGAGCACCAGCCCGCTATAAGGGGGCAGCGATCCGGGTGCGGCGCCGTTGACGGCCGCCAGCAACCGGAACCGGTCCGGCTGTGCTGGATGCCATGCCAGCGGCGTCTTGCCCAGATTGAACGCGCAGGTCAGCGCCTGCCCGTCCGCGATTCGGGTGAAGACGAGCAATGCCTCATCTGCCGCCAGCACCTCCATCGCGCCTGCACGCAACGCCGGATTGGCGGCGCGCAGCGCGATCAGCCCTCGGGTCAGATTGAGCAGCGAGCCGTTCTGGGCGATCTGCCGGTCCACCGCCAGTGCGCCATGATCGGGGCCGAGCGGCAGCCATGGCCTGCCGGCGGTGAATCCGAGATTCTCCGCATCCGCCTTCCACGGCATTGGCGTGCGCACGCCATCCCGGCTCAGCGTCAACGGCCAGTTGGCGATCGCTTCGGGATCCTGCAGCTGATCGTAGGCGATCTCGACCTGAGTGAGGCCGAGCTCCTCACCCTGGAACAGGATGGCGTTACCGCGCAGGCACATCAGCAGCAGCATCTTCATCGCGGCGAAGGCGTCGCGATGTTCGGCATCGACCCAGCGCGACAGCGCACGCGGGGCATCGTGATTCTCGAACGCCCAACTTGGCCAGCCGGTGCCGTGGGTATCGGGCCAGGTCTCGACCGCTTTCTTCACCAGCGCCGGGGTCAGCTTGTTCGCGTAGAGGAAGTCGAAGCCGTAGGCGCTGTTGAGTCGTTTTTGCCCTTGGGTGAAGGCGTGCATCTCCGCTTCGGGCGTCGGCCCGCCGACCTCAGCCACGGTGAACCGGCCGCCATAGCTGTCGGTGAGCTCGCGGTGCCGCTCGAGGAAGCGGACGATGTCGGGGTGGCTCTGGTTGTAGAGATGCTGCTGGAAGTCGAAGGGACGCGTGCGCGGCGTACCCGTGTAGGGCGCGGGCGGATTGTCGCGAAATTCCGGATCGTGCATCGCGAAGTTGATCGCATCGACGCGGAAGCCATCGACGCCGCGATCGAGCCAGAATCTCGCGGCCGCCAAGGCCGCGTTCTGCACCTGCGGGTTATGCAGGTTGAGGTCGGGCTGCTCGCTCAGGAAATTGTGCAGATAATATTGGCCGCGCCGCGCGTCCCAGGTCCAGGCCGGGCCGCCAAAGACGGACTGCCAGTTGGTCGGCGGCGATCCGTCGGCCTTGGCGTCGGCCCAGACATACCAGTCAGCCTTGGCATTGTCCCGGCTCGACCGGCTTTCCTTGAACCATTCATGCTGGTCGGAGGTATGCGAATAGACCTGATCGATGATGACCTTGAGGCCCAGCGCGTGCGCCTTCTCGATCACCGCGTCGAAATCGGCGAGCGTGCCGAACACCGGATCGACCCCGCAATAATCGGCAATGTCATAGCCGAAGTCGCGCATCGGCGAGGTGAAGAAGGGCGAGAGCCAGATCGCGTCGGCGCCAAGCGCCGCAACATGATCGAGATGCGCGGCGACGCCCGGCAGGTCGCCGATCCCGTCGCCATTCGAGTCGGCGAAGCTGCGCGGATAGATCTGGTAGATCACCGCGCCGCGCCACCAGTCGCGGTTCGTTTCGGTCGCAGGCATGGGGGCAGCTTCGCTCACTTGGCGCCTCCCGCGGCGACGCAGGCGACATAGCCGAATGCGGGAAGCGTCACGGTAACGCTTCCGGGCGCCGATGCCGATGCCGCGCATTGCCCGACGAGCGGCGCGAAAGCGGTAGAACTGACACCCACCTCGACCTGCCGGGTGATCGGCGCCGCACTGGTGTTGAAGGCTACCAGCACTTCCGCGCCGCTCGCCGGATCGAAACGCGAGACCGCGAACAGCCCCGGCTTCTCGTCATAGGCGCGGGTCACCTGCCGCCCGCGGGACAGCGCCGGCGTCGCCTTGCGGATCGCAGAGAGCTTCGAAATCTCCATGTAGAGCGGATGGCCGGTGTCGAAATTCGAATCCGCCGTGGTCTTGTCGGTGCCGAGCAGCCGATTGTCGTTGTAGATCGCGACCTTGCTCGGGAACATGTCCTCGCGCGCGTCCTGATCGTTGCCGTCGCTGACGAACCCCTGCTCGTCGCCCGAATAGATGGTCGGCACGCCGCGCAGCAGTAGCAGCATCGCATGGGCGAGCTTTACGCGCGCCAGTACCTCGTCGTCGCTTGCCTTGGGGAAGGCCTTGCGCACGTCGGTCGAGAACCGGCCGTGATCGTGGTTGGAGATGAAGGTCGGCAGCCGCAGCGCCGCCTCAGCGCCGCCCTCATACAGCGCGTCGCGATCGAACATCGCAGCGAGCATATCAGGCCCCTTCTCGCCCGCGACGGTATGCTGAACCGCGGCGCGGAAGCCGAAGTCGAGCACGCTGGGAAGCTGATGCACACGGGTGTGCAGCGCAAGGTCCCCGACATCGCCCTCGTTCGCGACTTCGCCGAAGATGTGGAAATTGGGGATACCCCTGGCCTTGGCCCGCTCGATCATCGCCTTGGAAAAGCCCTGCCAGAACTCCGGATTGACGTGGCGAGCGGTATCGATGCGGAAGCCGTCGATCCCGAACTGATCGATCCACGCCCCATAGATGTCGATGAACCCCTGCAGCACGCGCGGGCTTTCGGTCATCAGGTCGTCCAGCCCGACGAAGTCGCCCATCGTCGAGCTTTCGTTGCGGAAGGTGGTGTTGCCGCGATTGTGATAGTGGATCGGGTCGTTGAGCCAGGCGGGGACCTTCACTGTCCGCTCCGCTTCGGGCACGACAGTCGTGTAGGCGTAATTCGGGTCGCTCAGCTTCGCGAAATTCTCCGGGGTCTGTACCCCGTCGCCCGCGAAGCCGGGGTTGATTGCAGCGCCCTTCACCCCGCCTTTGCGCTGGTACGGATAGTCGGCGCGGCTGCGATAGTCGCACGCGCTCTTGGGGCATTCGCGATACTGGATCACGTCGGCGGTGTGGTTGGTGATGATGTCGAGATAGACCTTGATGCCACGGGCATGGGCCGCATCGACGAACGCCTTCATCTCGTCATTGGTGCCGAAATGCGGATCGACGCGGGTGAAATCGGTGATCCAATAGCCGTGATAGCCGGCCGTTTCCTGCCCCGGCCCGCCTTGCACCGGCTTGTTCTTGTAGATCGGCCCGAGCCAGATCGCGGAGGCGCCGAGCGACTGGATATAGTCGAGCCGCCGGATCAGCCCTTTCAGGTCGCCGCCGTGGAAGAAACCCTTGTGCGCGGGATCGAAACCGGTGGTCAGGCGATCGCCCCTGAGGCCGCCCCTGTCGTTCGACGGATCCCCGTTCTCGAACCGGTCGGGGAGGAGGAAATAGAGGACTTCCGTCTCCGCCGCGCGGGCGCGCAGTTCGGCCGGAGCGGCAGTCTGCGCGCTCGCAACAGTTCCGGCGAGCAGGGTCAGGGCAAAAGCGAGACTTCTCATGCAATACTCGACTGGCTGAGGGTGGAAGGCGCGCCGCAGAAGCGCGTGAGGTAATCGGCATGGCCTGGCAGGCGGGCGGCATCGCGCGCATAGGCATCCGCCACGGTGGACAGGAACTGATCGAGCTGCTCAGCGCTCAATTCGTCGGCGAGCGGGTGCCAGCGTTCGGGTACGATGCCCTGCCCCGCCAGCACCTGGATCCAGCCGGGCACGTCGAACAGTTCATCATGTTCGCGCACGATCCGGCCGCAGGCGCGGAACATCGCGATGCGATCGGCGAGGGGCTCGGGCAAGTCCATGTAGCGCAGTGCGTCCCACATCGGCTCTCCTTCGCGCCGGTTGGCGAAATAGTGGAGGATGACGAAATCGCGGATTCGCTCGATCTCGAAATCCGTCATGCGGTTGTACGCATCGCGATCCGCATCCGCGACCCGACCATTGGGCAGGAAATCGAGCAGGCGCGTGATGCCGCTCTGGATCAGATGGATGCTGGTCGATTCGAGCGGCTCGAGAAAGCCTGACGATAGCCCGATCGCGACCACGTTGCGGTTCCACGCCTTGCGCCGCTTGCCCGCGCGGAACTTGAGGACGCGCGGTTCGGCTTGCGGCGCGCCATCGAGGTTGGCGAGCAGCACCGACGCCGCCTCATCCTCGCTGATATGCGCCGAGGAAAAGACATAGCCATTGCCGGTGCGGTGCTGGAGTGGGATGCGCCATTGCCACCCGGCCTTGCGCGCCGTCGCCCGCGTATAGGGGATCAGCGGATCGGCGCGCTCGCACGGCACCGCCAGCGCGCGATCGCAGGGCAGCCAATGCCCCCAATCCTCGAACCCGGTTTCCAGCGCTCCCTCGATCAGAAGGCCACGGAAGCCCGAGCAATCGACGAACAGGTCGCCCGCGACGCGAACCCCGCCGGCAAGCACTAAAGTCGTAACGTCGCCATTCTCGCCGTCACGCTCGACCCGCTCGACCCGCCCTTCGATCCGCGCCACGCCGCGCGCCTCGGCATAGCGGCGCAGATAGGCGGCATAGAGACCGGCATCGAAATGGAAGGCATAGGGCATGGCTGGCAGCACGCTGTCCGCCGCGCGCTCGACATGGCCGAACCGGTTCGCCTTCGCAGCGATGTCATTGAGCACATAGTTGCCGAGTGGCCCCGCCCGGCCCGCAGCGCGCGCGCGAAGCCAGTAATGATGAAAGGGCAACAGCCCGAGCCCACGCCCGACCTGCCCGAACGCATGCATGTAGCGCTCGCCCGGAACACCCCAGCCGTCGAACTCGATGCCAAGCTTCCATGTCCCATGCGTCTCGCGTAGGAACTCGGCCTCGTCGATGCCCAGCGCCTGGTTGAAAAGGCGGATCATCGGGATCGTCGCCTCGCCCACGCCGACCGTCCCGATCGCGTCGGATTCGACCAAGGTGATCGTCCAGCCGCTCCCGCAGAAGCGCGCAAGCGCAGCCGCGGTCATCCAGCCTGCCGTGCCGCCTCCGGCGATGACGATGCTGCGCTGGGACATGGGATCGGCCATCCTTCAGCGATCCTCAAAAACGTCCCCGCCGCGAACATGCCGCGGCGGGGAGGCGGGGGGAAGTCAGAGCTTGTAGCTGAGCCCGAGCAGGTAACGGACGCCATAGCGCTGATGATCGACCGTCAGCCTTTCGTCCGCAGCCTCGTGGGTCACGAACGGCTCGTCGGTCAGGTTCTGCGCCTGAGCCAGGATACCCAGCCCCTTGAGCGGGCCGTTCTGGAACTCATAGCCGATCTGCGCATCGACGATCGTCTCAGGCTTGGCGAGCCGCTGGATACGATCGGTGCCGATGCCGCTCAGCTCCGCGAGGAAGCTCGACCGGTGACGGACGCTGGCACGGGCCGAGAAGCCCCATTTTTCGAAATAAACGGTGCCGTTCGCGACCCATTTCGAAAGGCCGGGCAGCGGCTGCGCCGGATTGTTCGGATCGGGCGTGATCGAGCTTTCGGTGTAGGATACGCTGCCCAGAACGCCGAACCCGTCGAGCGCATTGGACAGGTTGCGCAGCGAGAAAGTTGCCGACAGTTCCGCGCCATAGAGCTGCCCGCCGCTGCCGTTGCGGAAGACCTTGGCAATGCCCTGGCGCAGCTGTGGTTCCGGCCCGCTGGTCACCGGGAAACCGGTGAAATCGTAGACCTGGTTCTCCTGGTAGATGTAGGTTTCCAGATGCTTGTAGAAGCCGGCAAGCGCGATGTAGCTGTCGCGCGCGAAATACTTCTCCACCGACAGATCGACCGCATTGGCGATCCACGGCCGCAGGCGCGGGTTGCCGCCCTCGCCGCTCCAGGGCGAGAAATTGATGTCGGTATTGCCCGCGAGCGACGCATTGTAGCTGAAGCTCATCGATGCGCGCATCTGGTCCATACGTGGCCGTGCCATCTGGCGCGCTGCGCCGAAGCGGACGGTGAAGCCGTTGTTCAACCGCGCGACGATGTTCATATTGGGCAGGACGTAGGTGTAGCGGACGCCGTCGGACAGATCGGTGACCGTGGCGACGGGCGACCCGCTCGCGCCCAGGCCGTTCGAGAACTGATCGACCGACACGACCTGCGCGCCGACATTGCCGCCGAGCTTCGACCCGTCCGACATTTCGACATCGATGTCGTAGCGGGCGTAGCCGGTGAGGATCTCTTCGCGGACGCCCCAGCTGAAGGCGAAGAGATTGGCGTCGGTCGCCGCGTTGAAGTTGTAGAGCCCGCTATAGGCGAGCTTGAGCGGATCGTAGCTGACCATGCCCGGAATGCCGAGATAGCCGAGCTTGGTCGGATCGAGCAACTGGTCGGCGGGGATCGCTACGCTGGTGTTGTGCAGCGGATCTGCGGCGTTGGCCTTCAGCCCCAGATACCAGCGCTGCAGATCGAGCGACTTCTCGCGCTTCGAATAGTTCGCACCGAAGGCCAGCTTGCCCTGATTGTCGCCCAGCTCGCGCTCCACGTCGAGGCGGAACGCCATCAGCTCGTCGCTGGTGGTCGGGTTGTTGAGGAAGCCGTCCTGGCCGCCCGGCGTGTTGTCACCGCCCCACCCTTGCGGGCTCGTCAGGAAAATGCGCGCGGCATCGGCATAGTTGATCGACGATTTGAAGCTGTAGCGCCCCTCGGCGTCACGGCTGAAGCCGAGCGTGTCGAACGGCCCGTTTCCGCCCCCGCGCGACGTGCCCGAATAGGTCTCGAGCACCTTGTCCTCGCGGTCGACGCGCGAATAGCTGGCGTCACCCGTGATCTTCCACCCGCCGGTGACATAGCTGATGTTGAGGCCGCCCGAATAGAGATCCGCCTCGCGCAGATTGGCGTCGTTGCGCACCACCGGCTTGACGCCGCTCCAGGTGCCGTCGGTGATGATCCCGTCCTTGACGGTGAAGCCCGGCTGAAGCACCGCGCCGCCCCATTGCAGCGGGAATTCGATGCCGCGCAGCGTCTGCGCGTCCTTGAACTTCGAATAATAGCCGTCGAGCACGATGTTGAGATCGGGCGTCGGCTTCCACTGCAGCGCGCCCATCACGCCAGTGCGCTCGAGCTCGGTCGATTGCACATAGGGCTTGGCGCCCCCGATGATCCGAGCGCCCTGCGCCGCGGCGTAGCCGGCACGCGGAGTGAAGGTGTCATCGGCCTGGCTGGGCGTCCCCTTCGTATCGCGGATGCCGTACAGGTCGTTGTTGGTGTCGAAGGTCGGATAGCCCCAGCTGTTGAAGCGCTCGAACTGGGTCGGCGAATTGATGTGCGCGATGCCCAGCGTGATGCCGATCGTGTCATTCGCGAACTGGTCGATATAGGTCAGGCTGGCGCGGTAACCCTTGTCCTTCGAGCCCGTGTTGAGTTTGCCGGTCGAGACGATCTCGCCGCGCGCGTTCACGCCGAGCACCCGCTTGCCATAGTCGAGCGGACGGATGGTGCGCAGGTTGATCGTGCCCGACAGGCCCTGGCCGACCAGGCCGGCGAACGGGGTCTTGTAGACATCGACCGCGCCCATCAGTTCCGACGGATACTGATCGAATTCGACCCCGCGATTGTCGCCGGTCGTGACCTGCTCACGCCCATTGAGCAGGGTCGCGGCGAAATCGGGCGAGAGGCCGCGCACCGAGATGACCTGCGCGCGCCCGTCGAGGCGCTGTGCGGTGAGGCCGGGCAGACGCGCGATCGCTTCGGCGATCGAATTGTCGGGCAGCTTGCCGATATCCTCGGCCGAGACCGATTCGACGATCTGGTTCGAGTCGCGCTTGGTCGCGACTGCGGTCTCGATCGCGCGGCGGAAGCCGGTGACAGTGACCTCGGCCCCCTCCTCCGCGGCAGGCTGTTCGGAATCCTGCGCAAAGGCGGGCGAAGCGACGAGCAGCGTGGCGGCAATCGCGGTGCCGCTGGCAGTGATGGCAAGACGGGCGGCCAAGCGGCCGGTGGCGGTGTAACGCATAGTTCCTCCCCTATGCCGGTCCATCTTTGACCGGATCGCGCCGGTTGAAAGCGCGTTGATCGTCCTATGCGCCCCAAGGCGCGGCCGCGGCCAGCAGACGGCATACGTATTCAACGGCGTGATCATGCTGCGTGGCTGCTGCGCAACATTGACGCGAGGTGCGAAAGGGAGTGAACATCCCCGGGTCAAGCGGAGGGCACATCCGCAGACGCGCAGGGGAGAAGTGCCGAGGCTATGCAACGCAAGCCGACATCATTCGATATCGCGCATCTCGCGGGGGTCTCGCAGCCCACCGTGTCGCGCGCGCTGCGCGGCGGCACCGGCGTCAACGAAGCGACGCGCAAGCGGATCGAGGCGATCGCCCAGAAATTGAACTACCGCGTCGACAAGGCGGCCTCGAACCTGCGCAGCCGCCATGCCGAGACGCTGGCGGTGCTGATCTTCCAGGACGAGAGCGCCGACGACAGCGCGATCAACCCCTTCTTCCTGTCGATGCTGGGATCGATCATGCGGGCCTGCGCCGACAATGGGCAGGACATGCTGGTGTCGTTCCAGCAGCTCGGCAGCGACTGGCACCAGGACTATGAGGACAGCCGCCGCGCCGACGGGCTGATCCTGCTCGGCTATGGCGACTACGAGCTGTACCGCGCCAAGCTCAACGAACTGATGGCGCAGGGTACGCATTTCGTGCGCTGGGGATCGGTCCAGTCGGAAGGGCTCGGCCTCACCGTCGGCTGCGACAATCAGGGCGGCGGGCGCGAGGCGACCCGGCACCTGCTGGGCCTCGGCCGACGCAACATCGCGTTCCTGGGTCATGCGTCGAGCCATTATCCCGAGTTCCACGACCGCTATCGCGGCCATGTCGCAGCGCTCAAGGAAGGCGGGATCATCCCGCGCAAGCGGCTGCAGTTCGATGCGCTGACCAGCGAGGAAGCAGGCGCCGCCGCAGCCGAGGCGCTTATCGCGAGCGGCGAGACGTTCGACGCGATCCTGGCCGCGAGCGACCTGATCGCGATCGGCGCAATGCGAGCGCTGGCCGCCCATGGCATCAAGGCGGGCGAGGATGTCGCGGTGGTCGGGTTCGACGATATCGCCGCGGCAAGCTTCACCAACCCGCCGCTCACCACCGTATTGCAGGACACCCGCGCCGCCGGGCGGACGCTGGTCGAAACGCTGCTCGGCCGTATTCGCGACGAGCACGTCGCCGACGTACTGCTGCCGGCGAAGCTGGTGGTGCGGCGGTCATGCGGCTCACCGGGTTAGATCGTGCCGATCCCTTCAATCTTCACCGCCGCCATTCCCGCGAATGCGGGAATCCATTGCCGCCGCCGCTCAGGCTCGAGCCGCTTGGCCAGTCAGAATGGATGCCCGCCTTCGCGGGGATGACGATTCCCTTGATGGGGTGAGAGCCCCGGAGCGTGTTCTTCAAGGACAAGTAATGGAAAAACCCCGTCAGGGCTTTTGGGGCCTGTTCAACCTGTCGTTCGGCTTCTTCGGTATCCAGATCGGCTTCGCGCTGCAGAATGCGAACATGAGCCGGATCTTCCAGTCGCTCGGCACCAGCATCGACGATCTGCCAGCATTGTGGGTGGCGGCACCGCTGACCGGGCTGCTGGTGCAGCCGGTGATCGGGCATATGAGCGACCGCACATGGCTGGGCCGGCTCGGCCGGCGCCGGCCCTATTTTCTGGCCGGCGCGATCCTCGCGGCACTGGCGCTGTTCGCGATGCCGCTGGCGCCGGTGCTGCTGTTTGCGGCGGTGATGCTGTGGGTGCTCGACGCATCGCTCAACGTTTCGATGGAGCCGTTCCGTGCCTTTGTCGGTGACATGCTGCGCAAGGACCAGCACAGTGCCGGCTACGCGGTGCAGACCGCCTTCATCGGCGCGGGCGCGGTGGTGGGATCGATCTTTCCCTGGGCGCTCGAGCATCTGGGCGTATCCAACACCGCGCCCGGCGGCGGCATTCCCGATACGGTGCGCTACGCCTTCTGGTTCGGCGGCGCGGCCCTGTTCCTGGCAGTGCTGTGGACGATCGTGAGCACGAAGGAATACAGCCCCGAAGAGATGGCCGCGTTCGACGGCCCACGCGCCGAAACCGACGAGACGGCGATGCGCGCGCTGGCCGCGCGCAGCAACACGTCCAGCCTGATCTGGATCGCCGCGGGCGCGGCGGTAATCGTCGCGGTCGGACGGTTCGGACTGGAGAAGGAGGTCTATCTGCTCGGCGGCCTGCTCGCGGGCTATGGCGTCGCCAGCCTGATCGCGGTCCTGCTGGCACGCCGCGGCAGCGGCGCGAACATGCTCAGCCATATCGTCGGCGACTTCGCCGGAATGCCGCCGCTGATGAAGAAGCTCGCCGTCGCCCAGTTCTTCAGCTGGTCGGCGCTGTTCATCATGTGGATCAACACGACCCCGGTGGTGGCGCAGTATTTCTATAGAGCGGCCGACGCCGCCGACTCGCGCTATCAGGAAGGCGCCAACTGGGTAGGGGTGTTGTTCACCGTCTATAACGGGATCGCGGCGGTCGCGGCGCTGACCTTGCTGCCGCTGCTCGCGAGCCGGATCGGCAAGGCACGGACTCATATCGTCGGGCTGGTGTGCGGCGCGGCGGGGTTCGCGAGTTTCTTCGCGATCCGCGATCCGCACTGGCTGATCCTGAGCGAGATCGGGATCGGCATTGCCTGGGCATCGATCCTCGCCATGCCCTATGCCATCCTCGCCTCGAGCCTGCCGCAGGCCAAGCTCGGCATCTATATGGGCCTGTTCAACGTCTTCGTCGTTGTGCCGCAATTGCTGGTCGCGACGGTGATGGGATCGATCATGAAGCGCTTCTTCCCCGACGAGCCGATCTGGACGATGGCCTTCGCTGCAGTGACGCTGCTGGTCGCGGCGGTGGCGATGCTGCGCGTGAAGGAGGCGTAGCCATGCCCCGACACTGTCATCCCGGCCTTGTGCCGGGATCCACTGCGCCGCACCGGCGGACCTTGAGCCTCTTGTCCCGCCCTTGCCTCCCGGTGGATCCCGGCCCAAGGCCGGGGTGACGACTGAAAAGAGGAGCCGGAAGCCCCAACCGCCTACAGCGCGGTGAAATCGATCGGACCGTGGCGGTCGAGCGTGCGCGACTGATCGGGCATCGGATATTTGAGGCCGGTCGCGCAGTTGAACAGCACCGCGCGATCGTCCGGCGCGATCAGCCCGTCGACCAGCGCCTTGCGCCACGCGGCGAGCGTCGCTCCCCCCTCCGGACAGAGCAGCAGGCCGTCGAGCCGCGCGGCATCGTCGACCGCTTCGAGAATCGCAGAGTCGCTGACCGCCATCGCGAAGCCATTGCTCGCCCGCACCGCGTCGAGAATCAGGAAATCGCCCACCGCCTGCGGCACGCGGATGCCGGCGGCGAGCGTATGCGCATCCTCCCAGCGGGTGGCGTGGCGTTCGCCCCCCTGCCATGCGCGAACCATGGGCGCACACCCTTCCGCCTGCACAGCGACCATGCGCGGGCGCTTCGAGCCGATCCAGCCCAGCGCCTCCAGTTCCTCGAATGCCTTCCACATGCCGATCAGACCGGTGCCGCCGCCGGTGGGATAGAAGATGACGTCGGGCAACTCCCAGCCGAGCTGCTCCGCCAGCTCCAGCCCCATCGTCTTCTTGCCCTCGATCCGATAGGGCTCCTTCAGCGTCGACAGGTCGAACCAGCCATTGGCTTCTTTCCCCGCGCCGACCAGCTTGCCGCAATCGTCGATCAGTCCATTGACGCGATAGACACGCGCGCCCTGCGCAGCGATCTCGCGCACATTGATCTCGGGCGTATCGTCCGGGCAGAAGATCACCGCCTCGATCCCGGCCTGTGCGGCATAGGCCGCAGCGGCAGCGCCGGCATTGCCATTGGTCGGCATGGCAATGGTGGTGACGCCCAGTTCCTTCGCCATCGAGATCGCCATGACCAGCCCACGCGCCTTGAACGATCCGGTAGGCAACCGGCTCTCATCCTTGACCAGCAGGGTGGAAGCGCCGGCACCGGCGGCGACCTTATTCAGCGGGACGATCGGTGTGGCGATCTCCCCCAGGCTGACGATATTCTCCGTGCGGCGGACGGGCAGCAGTTCGCGATAGCGCCAGAGGTCGGCGGGGCGCAGCGCGAGATCCGCGGGCGAGACCGCGGCGCGGATCGCATCGAGATCATAGCGTACCAATAGGGGCCGACCGGTGCGCGACAGGCCGTGGAGCGTATCGGCGTCATATCGTTCGCCCGTCATCGAGCATTCGAGATGCGTGACGAAAGTCGGACGGGCAGCTGACAGATTGTCATCATTGCGCATGGCGATGACATAGGGGGCATCGCCGTCGCGGTCGAGCGGACGAACGTGCAGGCGGCGCCAGCCCTTGTCGTTGATAGGGCGGGTGCTACGCTGCCTCCACCCGGATAGAGAGACGAGAATGCCGCGTTCCGCTTTCAGCCGCATCCTGCGCAGCGCCTTCGCGTCAGGCGCCATTCTCGCTGCCACGACCCATCCTGCACGCGCACAGGATGGACCGGCGTCGCCCGATCCTGCCTCACGGGCTTCGGTGGCAGGAGACTATGTCCTTTCGCAGATGGAGATGATTGCCGGGATCCGCCTTCGCGCCGACGGCACGTTCGAATATGGTCTGACCGTCGGCTCACTGGATGAGCAGGCGCGGGGCCGGTGGACCATCGCAGGCAAGCGGATCGATCTGACCAGCGACCCGCGGCCGATCGCCCCCACGATCACGCCCGGCGCAATCGATAGCGCGCCTGGTGAGCCCTTTGCGATACGCGTGCTCACCCCGAATGGCCGCGACCTGCCGGGCATCGACCTCAGGATCGACTTCGATACCGGCGAGCCGCTGATTTCCTATCTGGCGGGCGGTCCATGGTCGCTTCCGCCGGCGGAACGACGGACACCGCGGTTCGTCACGTTCAGCCAGACCTCGTACCGGCTGCAGTCCGAACGCCTGCCGCTGAGTGCCAAGGCTGGCACAATCGCGACGTTCAGGCTGATCCCGAACGACTTCGGCGTGGCGGACCTGACCGGCTCCTACGCGGAAATAGATGGCGTGAATCTGACTCTGTATCGTCCCGAGGGTGTGATGCGCTTCAAGCGCGCGCAACCTTGACCGCAAACTCACGACCAACTGTTCCGACAGCGCCTAGTCGACCCGCTCGGCACTCCAATCACCGCCGGTAATGGTGCGGTCACCGACCTTGCCGCGATAAGCCGCGCCGTCCGCAACGAAGTGGAACTCGGCGCCGACAAGCTTTGGATCACGGATCTCCCGACCGTCAAGCGTACCCGAGACGTCACTGTAGCGTTGCGCGATCACGAGCGCCGCAGCACTTCCATCCGCACGGATCAGCCGCCACTCGCCTCCCGCCACTGCAGGAACCGTCCAGCGGAAAACGCGCTTGTTGGCGATCTCGCGACGTTCATCGGGTAGCCAGTCGCCCATGTCGAAGGCGTGGCTGATGACGCGGGCGCCTGGCTTCATCTCACTGAGAAGCTTGGGTTTCAGCCGCTCGTTGACGTCGGGGAGCAGATAGAGCGTGACGACATCCGCATCGCGCAGCGACACGGTAAACAGGTCGTCGCGGACAAAGCGCGCGCGCTCTTCCAGCCCCTCGAGCCGGGTGAGCGAGCGTGCACGAGCGACAAGGCCGGCATCGATCTCGACCCCGAGCGCAGTAGCGGAACGTCGGGCGGCGGCACGAGGGATGCGACCATCGCCCGATCCCAGGTCGATCAGCCGTTCGCCGGCCTTGAGGCCGGCCATATCGAGCATGCCTTCGACCACCTCGATCGGCGTGGGAACATAGGGGACGTCCGCCTCTTTCGCCGCATGGGCAGTAACGGGCGCAATGAGTATGCAGCCTGTGCCGAGCAGGAAGGTTCGGCGGGTAAGAGGGAGGGCCATGCGGTTATCGTGGCGCCCGAGAGATGTTGTGGCAATGTTGTGTTGACGTGGAGTGTTCAACAAAAAAGCCGCCCTGTGGGGCGGCTGTGTGTGTGTGTTGATGGTTGCGGGGGTTGGATTTGAACCAACGACCTTCAGGTTATGAGCCTGACGAGCTACCGGGCTGCTCCACCCCGCGCCATCTGATGGGCACCGTGTGGGGTGCCTTGAAAGCAAAAACGCGCCGCGCCGGTTTAGCGCGACGCGTGTTGCGTATCTGACAATGTGAATGGGTTTTTCCGATTACACCGGCTTCAATGCCTGGCGACGACCTACTCTTCCAGTGCTTGAGCAATAGTACCATCGGCGCAGTCAGGTTTCACGGCCGAGTTCGGGATGGGATCGGGTGGGTCACTGACGCTATGGTCACCAAGCAATGAAGCAGGTGTAATTGGGTATCAAATCGATGCGTGCACCAAGGCTTTGAGGATCAACCTCAATGATCAGCAGAGCTGTCATTGATGGTGGGACTCATCAAGCGCGAATAGGACAATTAGTACTGGTTAGCTCCACACGTTACCGCGCTTCCACATCCAGTCTATCAAGGTGGTGGTCTACCACCGTCCTAAGAAATCTTATCTTGAGGGAGGCTTCCCGCTTAGATGCTTTCAGCGGTTATCCCGTCCATACATAGCTACCCAGCTGCGCTCTTGGCAGAACGACTGGTACACCAGAGGTATGTTCAACCCGGTCCTCTCGTACTAGGGTCAACTCCTCTCAAATTTCGACGCCCACGGCAGATAGGGACCAAACTGTCTCGCGACGTTCTGAACCCAGCTCACGTACCACTTTAATTGGCGAACAGCCAAACCCTTGGGACCTGCTCCAGCCCCAGGATGTGATGAGCCGACATCGAGGTGCCAAACGATTCCGTCGATATGAGCTCTTGGGAATCATCAGCCTGTTATCCCCGGCGTACCTTTTATCCGTTGAGCGATGGCCCTTCCACGAGGGACCACCGGATCACTATGACCGACTTTCGTCTCTGCTCGACTCGTCAGTCTCGCAGTCAGGCTGGCTTATGCCATTGCACTCTAACGATCGGTTTCCAACCGATCTGAGCCAACCTTCGCACGCCTCCGTTACTCTTTAGGAGGCGACCGCCCCAGTCAAACTACCCGCCACAGAGGGTCCCTGAACCGGATAACGGTTCGAGGTTAGACATCAGAAATCAACAGGGTGGTATTTCACCGTAGGCTCCACACCAGCTGGCGCCAGTGCTTCAAAGCCTCCCACCTATGCTACACAATTAATTCCTAATGCCACTCTGAAGCTGCAGTAAAGGTGCACGGGGTCTTTCCGTCTAACCGCGGGTACTCCGCATCTTCACGGAGAATTCAATTTCGCTGAGCATGTCCTGGAGACAGTGGGGAAGTCGTTACGCCATTCGTGCAGGTCGGAACTTACCCGACAAGGAATTTCGCTACCTTAGGACCGTTATAGTTACGGCCGCCGTTTACCTGGGCTTCGTTTCGGAGCTTGCACCCCTCCACTTAACCTTCAGGCACCGGGCAGGCGTCAGGCCCTATACGTCGTCTTGAAGCCGACTTAGCAGAGCCCTGTGTTTTTGCTAAACAGTCGCTACCCCCTGGCCTGTGCCCCCTGCTACTGGTTGCCCAGAAGCAGGGCCTCCTTCTTCCGAAGGTACGGAGGCAATTTGCCGAGTTCCTTCAGGACACTTCTCTCAAGCGCCTTGGTATACTCTACCTGACCACCTGTGTCGGTTTCGGGTACGGTCTATACGGTGGAGCTATTTCCTGGAACCCCTTCGAAGCATGTCCAATCCGATAAGGACATACAACACACGGGATCCGTCACTACCACCAGGCCCACGAATATTAACGTGGTTCCCATCGACTACCCCCTTCGGGCTCGTCTTAGGGGCCGGC